>DATJYH010000265.1:0-8577 GCA_035499675.1 Puia sp. | reverse complement strand
ACATTTAACTCCGCACCACCAAGGTAAACAGGCATGGACGCCCGCTGCAACCAGTTTCCTTCCAGTACGGGCGACATCCTCAGCAATAATTCACCAAAACAAAATATCCTGTTCATGCAATCGGTTCAGTGCACGCCTGCCGCAGCGCCGGTTTTTTGATCAAGGTGTTGCCAGTTGAAATAATTTTTCGCGTTGTGAAAACAGACATCTTTTACCAGTTTTCCCAGCAAGTCCATATCGTCCGGCAGCTCTCCCTGTTCCACTTCCTCGCCGAGTATATTGCATAAAATTCTCCTGAAATATTCATGACGGGGGAAGGAAAGAAAACTGCGGGAGTCTGTCAGCATCCCAATAAAGCGGCTGAGCAAACCCATATTGGATAAGGCATTTAATTGCCGGGTCATCCCGTCCTTCTGATCAAGGAACCACCAGGCAGAACCCCATTGGACCTTACCGGCAACCGACCCGTCGTTAAAATTACCCGCCATGGTCGCCATCATTTCATTGTCGGCCGGGTTGAGGTTGTATATAATGGTTCGGGCCAGGTGATTATGATGGTCGAGCCGGTCGAGGAACCTGGCGAGGGGAACGGCCTGCGCAAAATCGCCGATGGAATCCCACCCGGTGTCTGGTCCAATTTCGGTCATCTTGCGGGAGTTGTTGTTGCGCAGGGCGCCGATGTGAAACTGCTGTACCCAGCCCTTTTCCCAATCCCATTCGGCAAGGATGAACAGCATGGCCGATTTAAATTTCTTTTTTTCGATGGGCTCCAGCAATCGTCCCTGCCGGAGTTTATTAAAAATGCTGCTGATCTCGGTTTCTGTATAATCTTCCGCATACAACCGTTCCAGTCCGTGATCAGAAACACTGCAACCGCTGGCGGCAAAATAATCGTGTCTTTGTTTCAATGCATCGAGAAAGTCGGCAAAGGAGCCGATAATTATGCCTGATGCCGTTTCTAACCGTGACACATACCTGCTGAATGTAACCGGGTCGTCGGTTTGCATCGCGGCATCCGGCCGGAAAGCAGGCAGTACGGGTATTTCAAAACCTTCGGATTTCAGCTGACGATGGAAGGAGAGGTCATCGGCCGGGTCATCGGTAGTGCATACCAGGCTCACATGCATCTTTCGCAGCAGCGCCCGTACGGAATAAGCGGCCGTGCGCAGTTTGGCCGAGCAGTCCTGGTAAATTCTTTTTGCACTGGAAGGATTCAGCAATTCCTGCACATCAAAATACCGTTTCAGTTCCAGGTGGGTCCAGTGGTACAACGGGTTCCGCAGGGTGTTGGGAACCGTAGCAGCCCACTGTTCAAATTTTTCCCAGTCGCTTTTATGCCCGGTGCAATAGCTTTCATCCACGCCATTGGCCCGCATCGCACGCCATTTGTAATGATCGCCGGCAAGCCAGATCTGTGTGAGATTTTCAAACTGTTTGTTTTCGGCAATCTCCCCGGGTGGCAGGTGGCAATGATAGTCGATGATGGGCATTCCTGCGGCATATTCATGATACAGGCGCAGCCCGGTTCGGTTGTGCAATAAAAAGTCTTCGCTTAAAAAAGATTTCATGTGATAACCGAAAAGTTTTAAGGCAGTTTTTTATCCGGTAATGCCGTGTGCTTCCTGTTGGCTGATCACCTCCCGCACTCCTTTGTTCGTGAGTTCATACAGGGCCTGGGTAACCTGGCTTACAAATCCCGGTAAGGCCGAAAGATCAGTTCCCCACCATTCCACATCAGACAAAACCTGTTTTACCAATTCGTCTTTATTCAACCTGCTCCATAGTTCAGCATAGTGACCGGCGCGATCGTCATTCACCTGGTATTTTTTACCGCCGGTATTTCCATAGTAGTTTCCATCCTGCCCTTTCTCCGTTTTCATAAACAAGAGATGCGCGGCAAATCCTATGGCCATGCATTCCGGTGTCTTACCAAATCGTTTGAAATATTCCAGGATCAAAGGTACATTCCTCGCTTTCATTTTGGAAGCATATTGAAGCGTAATGCTAAGCCATTGGTGTTCCATATAAGGATTCCTGAAACGATCCAGCACCTTATTCGCGAAATCCTTTGCGGTTTCACGATCAAGCGTTTCGTCGGTGATTACCGGGATGATCTCCTCCATCATCACCCTTGTCATAAAAGAGATGAATGCATGATCTGCCATGGCTTCCTTCACCGTGGTAAAACCAGCCAGCACAGCCGGTCCACAGCAGAGCGTGTGCGGCCCATTCAGCAGGCGCAGCTTTAGCTCCCTGAAGATGCGGATATCGGGGGCTATCACAACAGCATTGTCGACGCTGCTGAAGGAAAGCACTTGTTTAACCTTTGGGGAGGATGACTCGATGGCCCAGAGCGCATAGGACTCCGACATGATCATACAATCGTCGTGATAGCCCAGCGCTGATTCGGTTTGTTCCTGCAAACGGGCAGGCAATTTGCCCGGCACGATCCTGTCGACCAATGAATCGCAACATTCGTTGCAGTTTTTCAGCCATGCTATAAAATCATGTTCCAACTGCTGGCGTGCAGACAATGTAACCAATACATTCAACAACAATCTGCCATTTCCGGGGATCAATTCGGTGGGGATGATGACCAGGCCCTTTGCCGGGTCGCCTTTAAAATGATGAAAACGGTGATACAGCACCGCCAATAATTTTCCCGGGAAAGAAGAGGGTGGGCTATCCTGCACACGGTCATCGCTCATCGCGATCCCCACTTCGGTGGTATTGGAAATGACCAGCGAAAGTTCAGGGCTGGTTGCAAATTCCAGGATTTCCTTCCATTGCTGTTTGGCCGACAGCACCCGGCTCACCGAGGCATTGATGATATTGCGTTCCGTCGTCTTTCCCGCGTCGATTCCCCTGATGCAGTGAGTATAGAGGTAGTCCTGTGCCGCGAAAGCCTCGGGGTCTCCAGTGCCGGTGGATTTGATCATGACGATCCGCCCATTGAAGACCGCCTGTTTGTTGGCTTTGTCAATAAAGTAATCCGTCAATCCACGCAACAATACACCGGTCCCAAACTGCATGACTTTTTCGGGCAGCCCGAAATAACTGCCATCGGGTGTTTCAACAGTGCCTGTTTTTACCAGGTCAAGCATTTTTTTTGACAACTGCATGCTGTTTCGTTTTCGAGGTTGGTGCCCGGGAGTTCCTGGCTGTAAGCATTTACGCAAACAAATTTTATTTTTGCGACAATGGGCCAGAAAAAATTACAGCGCTTTGAAGCGATCAAATCTTTTCCAAATGTATTGCAATACCCGGAAGGAATGGCCGGGCAATGGCATGAATTCTTTAAAAATAACGGGGCCATTACCCTGGAGCTTGCCTGCGGCAAGGGTGAGTACGCCGTGGGGCTGGCGAAGATGTATCCCCGGCGGAATTTTATCGGTGTGGATGTAAAAGGGAACCGGATGTACGTGGGCGCAAAAAAATGCCTCGACGAGCATATCGGCAATGCAGCATTTTTGAGAACACAGATCGACAAAATTGACACGTATTTTTCAGCCGCTGAAGTGG
Organism: Puia sp.; assembly: GCA_035499675.1. GTDB lineage: Bacteria > Bacteroidota > Bacteroidia > Chitinophagales > Chitinophagaceae > Puia. The sequence continues at coordinate 5,055 of DATJYH010000265.1, read as the reverse complement.
AAGAAATCTGGCTGACCTTTCCCGATCCGCAATTGCGTTTGTCGAGGGCCAAAAAGAGACTGACGCATCCCCGTTTTTTGCGGCTCTATCAGCGCATCCTGAAACCGGGTGGTATCATTCATCTCAAAACGGATTCACCCGTGTTGTACGATTTTACCAGGCTGGTCATTGAAATGTATGGGCTGTCTACGTTGACGGATATCGACGACATCCACGCAGACGGGACAGCGCAACAGGAACTCGGGATCAAAACGCACTACGAAGGCCTGGACATTGCAGGCAGCAGCAGGGTGCATTATCTTTCTTTTTCTCTCCCGGTTGAGCCGCTTCCGCAAATCGATGCTATTTTGCACGAAAGAATCAAAACAGCCCATGAAGCCGTTGACTGAAGGAGTGGATTTTTATTATAATGCCGAGGGATTGATGGTACTCACGGAGAAGTACCACCTGGAAAAAGGGTTTTGCTGTGGCAGTGGTTGTACACATTGTCCCTACGAATTCGAAAATGTGCCCGAACCCGAACGGGGGGTATTACTGGAGCAAAGGCGGATGACGGACAAGGAAGAAAAACAAGCGCCTTGAAAACCATTTTCCCTATAAACAGTACGATGGCGGCCTCCAACAATAAAAAGTCAAAGACACAGAAATTATCGACGGTCCGGCCTTCGGGTGAGAAGGAGACCTCTTTTTTTGAACTGGTATATGATGTGGCGAGACAGATCCCCAGGGGAAGGGTAACCTCCTACGGAGCCATTGCCGCCTGCCTGGGTACAAAGTTATCTGCCAGGATGGTAGGATGGGCGATGAACGGTGCCGGCCGTGTAAGGCCCAAAGTGCCGGCGCACCGGGTGGTCAACCGGATCGGGATGCTGACCGGTAAACATCATTTTCCGGATCCGGATTCCATGCAGCGCCTGCTTGAAAAAGAGGGGGTAAAGGTGAAGGATGACTGCGTGGTGGATTTCAAGAAATTATTCTGGGATCCAGCCAGGGAACTGATCTGACCTTTTCCTAAAAACAACGGCGCTTCGGGCAGAACTGCCGGCGCTGTTCAAAGCGACCCGCTCAGATGCCATGTCGCTGTACAATTTCTTTTTTTGCCTCGCAGCGTTCGATGTCCTGCCGGTAGTCCTTGATCTTTTCGTCGTTCTGGCTGCTGAGGATGGCTTTTTCAAAATAATAGATGGCCTTGTCGAGGTCCAGGTTTATTTCTTCCATCAAACCATAACGGTTATATACCCACGATTTTTCAATGGTGGGTACTTTCAGGCATTTTTCCAGGTGTTGTTTCAGTTCAACGAACCGCTCCATATCCATCAGCAGGGCAGCCAGGTGAAAATAGGGATGCGGATAGAGCGGATCGCCCTTGATGGCGGTCTGAAAATGATTTTCTGCCTTGGCGTAATTGTCGAACTGGGTTTTGAACAGCCACCCCAGTGAATTGTGTGCGGGAGCACTATCGGGCTCATCGTACAAAATGCTTTCGTATTTTTTCAGGCCTTCGGCGAAATTGTTGTTCTTGATGTCCGCTTCGGCCTCGAGGTATATTTCTTCCATATTCTTATTCATAGCATCGGTTTTACCAACCCAGTATCCATGCAAAAATAAGCGGGGCTACAATCGTGGCATCGCTTTCCACAATGTATTTCGGTGTTTTGATGTCCAGCTTGCCCCAGGTGATCTTTTCGTTGGGCACGGCACCGGAATAGGATCCAAAGGAGGTAGTGGAGTCGGATATCTGGCAGAAATAACTCCAAAAGGGTACGTCATGCCATTCCAGGTCCTGGTACATCATCGGCACCACGCAGATCGGGAAATCGCCTGCAATACCTCCGCCTATCTGGAAAAAACCAACACCCTTGCCACCCGAGTTTTTGCGGTACCAGTCGGTCAGCCATACCATGTATTCGATCCCGCTTTTCATGGTCGTTGCCTTGATTTCTCCTTTCACCACGTAGGAAGCGAAAATATTTCCCATGGTGCTGTCTTCCCAGCCGCCTACTACAATCGGCAGGTTTTTTTCTGCTGCTGCAATCATCCAGCTGTCTTTCGGATCTATCTCGTAATCTTTTTCCATGACCTTGCTCAACAGCAGCTTGTACATGAATTCATGCGGCAGGAACCTTTCGCCGGCAGCATCCGCCGACTTCCAAATTTTTACAATGTGTTTTTGTATTTTCCTGAATGCTTCTTCTTCGGGAATGCAGGTATCCGTTACACGGTTCAGTCCCTGCTCCAGCAATCCCCACTCCTGTTCAGGAGTCAGGTCGCGGTAATTCGGGACTCTTTTATAATGGGAATGTGCTACCAGGTTCATGATGTCTTCCTCCAGGTTGGCCCCGGTGCAGGAAATAATATGCACTTTATCCTGGCGGATCATTTCGGCCAGGGACACGCCCAATTCCGCTGTGCTCATGGCGCCGGCCAGCGTAACCATCATTTTTCCTCCCTCCAGCAAATGAGTTTCATAACCTTTGGCGGCATCTACCAGTGCTGCGGCATTGAAATGGCGATAATGATGCAGGATAAACTTGGAGACGGGTCCCTTGTTCATGACGCGTTTTTTTAACGATGATCAAATTTTATCAAGGGAGCAAAAGTATATTTTTTTTGGCACTTCAAGGGGCGGAAACCCCGGCAGCGCTGATGGGCGCAACGTGATCGCTGCTAAACGAGAAATCCCGCGACGAGCGGGATTTCGCAGTTTTGTCGCCCGCTGGGGCGATCCCTGCCATCCATGCTGTATTAATTTTTCCTTACCTTTTTTTCTATTGTCCATTCATTGTAGTCGTTCGATTTCAACAGGATGGTTTCGTTGGCGTTTTCCAGGCTGGCATAATAACAGGTGGTTCCATCGGCAGCCAGTTCAAACAGGTTCGAAATCCAGTATCCGCGGTATTGATTTTTAAGTCCCGTCATCAGGCTGATGGGTAAACGGTCTGATAAAATATTACGAGCCACCGCCATCAAATCTCCTGTTTCATTGCTGTAGTAAGCAAACATCACCTGTTCATTAAGCGTGAAAGTGGCTTTTGTGTAGCTGTGTTCCTGTTGCCAGTTTATCTGGGTAGCCCCGACAAAGTCCCTGTTAAAGGACGCCATGGCTTTTTCAATCATTCCTTTGCTATTGCCTGCAAAAACGGTGGAGAGTCCAACCATGCAGATCATTCCGGTCATTAATAAAAACTTTTTCATAACGTTGTTTTATAAGTTGTGTAATAGTTTCTGAATAATAAGACGCAATCATATCTTCCTTGTTACAGTCCCAGCGTCTTTTTTATTTTTCTTAACAAAGCTATCCTGTATAAACAGCGGGGACAAACGCTTTCCGGCGATGAGGCGTCGGAAGGCGGTAAAACCAGGTATTGTGTCGGTAAAAATTTTTCGGCCGGATCCTGCCGGCGGGTATACAGGATAAAAATGCCGGTTGATGTTTCAACCGGCATTTCTTTTTGCGCAACCTGTACGGTTGCAGGATAAGGCTGCTTATGCTGTATTCTTCTTTATTCTTTTATAGACACTCCAGTGGGCATGTCCGTCGGATTGAAGGATCAATATTTCATTTTCCGATTCCAGGCTGCAGTAATAAGTTGTCTGCGTATCGGACGACAGCTCGAACAAATCGGTGATCCAGTAACCGCCATAGGTTTTCTTAAGTTCCACCTGCAGAACCACCGGTAAGTGATCGGAAAGAACATTGCGGACCAGGGCTAGCAAATCCCCCTCTTTGCTGTAATAGGCATAAAGGATGTGCTCGTTCAGGCTGAAAGTGGCTTTTACATAATTGTTTTCCTGTTGCCAGCTTACGTTTTTGGCCATTTCGAAATCGCGATGGAAGGAAGCAGTTATGCGTTGGTCAATGGCATCTGTTTTGTTGGCAAAGGCGCTGGTCAAACCACTTACCAGTACTACGGCCATTGCCAGGATTGTCTTTTTCATCTTGATAGGTTTTGATGTTTTACTGAATGATAAGACGCAGGAGCCAGGAAAATGTTGCAGCTCCGCAGTTTTATTTTGAAAATTTTTTTCGTGATCCTGATACTGACCACCGGGTGTACGAAAATGATACAGTGGCGCAAAGCTATCTATGCCCTGCACACGATTCAAACGAATAGGGATGACCGGTATATCATGTTAAGCCAGTATAAACAGGATGGATAGAATCGGAGCCGCGGAGGTTTCGGCCCGTTCTAAAATACAATATGGCAGCGCGTTTCAGGCGGTGAAGCTTTGGATGATCAAAATTATAAACAGATTGTTAAAATGGATGTTGTTTCTATCTATCCGCTTTTTTATAATAGCGTCATGGTGTCGTGGTCCGGGTAGAACCGGGCGGCCGGCCATTTTTCTCGTTAACTTTGATAAGTGAATTATCTGGCGCATGCATACCTTTCCTTTGACCATCCCGAAGTCCTGGCAGGCAACCTGATCAGCGATTTTGTAAAAGGAAAAAAAAAGTTCGAATACAGCCGTGGTATCCAGGATGGCATTTCCCTTCACCGGGCCATCGATGAGTTTACGGACACCCACCGCTCCACCATCCAGGCCAAACAACTGTTCAGGCCTGCCTATGGTCTCTATGCCGGCGCTTTCATGGACATCGTATACGACCATTTTCTGGCACTCGACAGGAACGAATTTAAAACCGAAGCAGACCTCGCCGCTTTTTCCCATCGGACCTACGGACAGCTGGAACTTTTTATCCCCGTTTTCCCGGAAAGATTTGCCAGGATGTTTTATTATATGAAAAAACAGGACTGGCTGTTTAACTATCGTTTGCAGGAAGGCATCCGGAACAGTTTTGCAGGGCTTGTGCGCAGGGCTTCCTATATGGATGATCATCACCCTGCGGTAATGATATTCGAAGAACATTATGCGGAATTAAAGAAAAGCTATGAAGAATTTTTTCCGGAATTAAAAACGTTTGCCCTTCAAACCCTTCAGCATTTGCAGCAACCGAATGGGCTTCAGCCTGGCAAAAATTAACCGCCATTTTTGGGTTTGGGAACCGGAAGATGGATATTTACATCATGTGTGGTATTTCAGGAATTGTTC
>DATJYH010000264.1:0-11678 GCA_035499675.1 Puia sp. | reverse complement strand
GATGGTCGCGGCGTACAGGTCATCCGCAGCCGGGAGGACATGAGCAGGGGATTCGATGCGCCTGCTGTCCTTGAAAAGATGGTAACCATCGACAAAGAAATCGCCCAGATCATTGCCATCAATGCAAAGGGAGAGACGGCGCTCTATCCCCCGGTGCACATGGTTTTTGACCAGGATCTTAACCTGCTCGACTACCAGATCAGCCCGGCCGATTTACCCGAACGCATTCTCTGGAAGGTGGAAGCTATATCATTGAAAGTGGTAAAAAGCCTGAAAAGTCCGGGCATTTTTGCCGTAGAATTGTTCGTGGATAAACAGGGCGATGTATTCGTAAACGAAACAGCTCCCCGTGTTCATAACAGCGGGCATCATACAATCGAAGGCAACTTCAGTTCGCAATTTGATATGTTATGGCGGGTGATGCTGGGTTATCCCCTGGGTAACACCGAACATATTCTTCCGGCTGCCATTGTTAACCTGATTGGTGCAGAAGGTTCAACAGGCGATGCCAGGTATGAGGGGTTGGAGGAAGTGCTGGGAATGGACAATGTATTTGTGCATATTTACGGTAAGCGACAAACGAAGCCCGGCCGGAAGATGGGACATGTAACCATCCTGCATAAGGACAAGGTAGACCTGGTCCATAAAGCCCATCGCATCAGGCACGCGATGAAAATTTTGGGAGATGGCCGGTGATCGATGTCCGGCCGCGTCCGCCGCAGTTTCAGCGCAGGCGGATGGCCGTTAAAAGCATCTACGGCCTGAAGACAACTAAATTTTTATCAACCTGTTTTTTGCCGCCTGATGCCTGCGAGAACGTGGGGAGAAAATATAAAGAAAACTGCTAACAGGATTTTCAACACTCAAGCGATAAACAAACAACATGGCCGAATCCAACAATACGCATACACCCGTTCAGGTGGGCATCATCATGGGCAGCGACAGCGATCTGCCGGTCATGCAGGCAGCTGCAGATATGCTTACGGAACTGGGAATCGGGTTTGAACTGACCGTGGTATCCGCCCATCGCACGCCGTTGCGTATGGTAGAGTATGCCAGCAAAGCCCGGGAACGGGGGCTAAAAGTGATCATTGCGGGAGCCGGGGGAGCGGCGCACCTGCCGGGTATGGTAGCTTCGATTACATCCCTCCCCGTAGTAGGCGTACCGATCAAATCCTCCAACTCCATGGACGGATGGGATTCCGTGCTTTCCATTTTGCAAATGCCCAATGGCATCCCGGTTGCGACGGTGGCCCTGAATGCGGCAAAGAATGCGGGTATTCTCGCTGCCAGCATCATCGGCGCCTTTGATTCCCAGGCCGGGCAAACCGTAGATGCCTACAAGAAAAAACTGGAAGCGGACGCACTTAAAAAGATCGACCTGCTGAAAAAAGAAGGCTGGTTGAATAACTTCGACTAAGCCTTACTGTGAGCATATGGTTATCCTGCCAGCCCGCCCGGGAGGATCAGCGTTTCAATGAAGCGATATCGATGACAAAGCGATACTTCACATCGTTCTTCAACATCCGGTCGTAGGCCTGGTTGATGTACGGCATTTCAATGACTTCCACATCCGATGTGATCTGTTTCTCCGCACAGAAATCCAGCATTTCCTGCGTTTCTTTGATCCCACCGATCAGGGAGCCAATGATTTTTCTTCTTTTGATGATCAGGTTAAAGGCCGGGATCTGGGCAGGGGCTGGCGGCGCTCCCACTACAATCATGGTACCGTTGGTATTCAGCAGTCCCAGGTAGGTATTGTAATCATGAGGCGCAGACACGGTGTTCAGGATATAATCATAGTGATTGACGAGTTGCTTCATTTTGTCCTGGTCGGAAGTCAATACAAAATGGTGCGCGCCGAGTTTCCTGGCGTCGGCCTCCTTCGATTTTGAACTGCTGAGCATGGTCACTTCCGCGCCGAAGGCATTGGCAAATTTTACCGCCATATGTCCCAATCCGCCCAAACCCAGCACGGCTACTTTATGCCCCTTCCCCACCCCCGTATATCGCAGCGGTGAATAAGTGGTGATACCCGCACAAAGTAAGGGTGCTACTCCATGCAAAGGCAGTTTTTCGGACACCTGCAACACATAGTTTTCATCCACCACGATCCTGGTGGAATAGCCGCCATAGGTGGGCATTTTCCCATCTTTTTCATATCCGTTGTAGGTGGCATTCATACCCACATCACAATATTGTTCCTGGCCGGCCCGGCAATTGGGACAAACCCGGCAGGAGTCGATAAAACAACCCACCCCGGCCAGTTGTCCGGCGGAAAATTTCTTTACGGCATGGCCGGTCTTGACCACCCGGCCCACAATTTCATGACCGGGCACCATGGGAAAAATGGATCCGCCCCATTCATCGCGAACCTGGTGAATATCAGAATGGCAAACGCCACAGAACAGGATGTCGATCTCCACATCGTGGGGTCCCGGGTCACGTCTTTCAAAATTGAATGGACCCAGGGGCGATGTGGCGTTCTGTGCAGCATAGGCTTTTGTAGGAATCATATAACTGGTTTGGTTTTTGAAAAAAGTTGGCGATGGCTGGACTGGTCACCGCTTGCATGAATTGGGAATCGGATGAAGAAAAGAACAGCTTCCCGGCTGGATTGTTCAATAACCCGCATTTTCTTTTTGTTACCGGTCCTGCAAAGTGATCTGCCTTCCCAGATCCCGGAACTGTGACTACAAGTGTTCAACCAGTTTACTGCCATCAGGGCTTTTTGATCAGCTTGCCCGCAATAAATGCAAAAAGCCCCAGAACCAGGCCGAAAGCCACCCCGAAAAAAGGACCAGCGATCAGCATGAGCAGACGTGGATGTTGTTGCAGGGGCCATTGCTGGCTCATGGATACCATCTGCGGATGGTTGGCGGCATAGGTATGATAAAATAAAATATGGACGCCGGTGATCCAGACACAATTCACCAGGCTAACCAGGAATCCATGCAAAAAATATTTACCCTGGCACCTGCGAACAATAAGGATGGCGCAGATGACAAAAATGATCAGCCAGCAGAATGGTTCAATGGCTGGCGGGACCAGGGAAATCGTGGCAAAGGCCATCAGCAATCCGAACAGTGACAGTTGAAAGATTAATTTCCAGTTCATGGCGGTGTATTTTGGATAATCAATAACGGAATAACAGGATCGGATGGTGAACGACTCCTTCCGGCCAGAGGCAGGCGACAGGAATGGAGGTCGTAGGCATGGTTGTGATGTATAAATCTACTTTCTTTATTGAGAGCTACAAAGAAATCCTCGTAGTTTTTCACCGCGCTCTTTCTTATCTTTCAGGAAAGATCAAATACTTATACCTGCGGCATGTCCCAATTTTTTGTAGATCCCGATATTTCAAAGGCGAGGACCATCAGCACTGATTTTTATACCAGCCCGGAATGGTTTGAGACCTGCCGGGAAAAACTGTTTGCCTCCTCCTGGCAGTTTGCAGGGAGTACAGATCTGGTCAGGGAACCAGGAGATGTATTTCCTTTTACCCTGCTGGAAAAATATCTCGACGAACCGTTGCTGTTGACGCGCGACAAAAACCAGGTTGTACATCTTTTGTCGAATGTCTGTACGCACCGGGGAAACATTGTGGCGGTCCAGGCCTGCCGTGCCAGCCATCTTCGCTGCACCTACCATGGGCGGCTGTTTCAGCTCGACGGAGAATTTATGTCCATGCCTGAGTTTAAGGAAGTAAAAGATTTCCCGGGTGTTGACGACAATTTGAAACAACTGCCGCTGTTACGTTGGGGCAACTGGTTGTTTACCTCGCTGAACGGCTCCCTGGCGCCTGAACTTTTCCTGAAGGACATGCAGGATCGTGTGGGATGGATGCCGCTGGAAGCGTTTCATTTCAGGCCGGAACTGTCGAAGGATTTTATTGTCAAAGCCCATTGGGCCCTGTATTGCGAAAACTACCTCGAAGGGTTTCATATTCCGTTTGTGCATGCGGGTTTGAATGCGGTCATCGATTTTGGCAATTACCAAACTGAATTGTTCAAATATGCCAACCTGCAACTGGGGATCGCCAGGGACGAAGAAGATTGCTTTGAACTGCCGCCGGGCTCACCCGATGCCGGTAAAAAAGTAGCGGCCTATTATTTTTTTGTGTTCCCCAATATGATGTTCAATTTTTATCCCTGGGGTTTGTCGGTCAACATTGTCAAACCCATCAGCCTTACCGAATCCAAGGTTTCCTTTCTGACCTATGTATGGAAGGAAGAGAAATACGATACGGGCGCCGGCTCGGGGCTCGAGGGGGTGGAAAAGGAAGATGAAGAAGTGGTGGAACAGGTGCAGCTGGGCATCCGCTCCCGTTTTTACCGGCACGGACGTTACTCGGTTACCCGGGAGCAGGGCACCCATCATTTTCACCGGATACTTTCCTCCCTCCTTACTTAAAACATTGCCTTATGCATCGTTTATGCCTGAAACTATCGTACATGCATACCCGCATGAGCCGGTTGTGCTGGATATTTTTACTGTCCTTTCACTGGGCTGCTGCGCAGGCTCCGGCAACGGATACCCTTTACCTGCTCAAACCCGACCGGGTTTTTGATGGTGAGCAGATGCACGAAGACTGGCAGGTGCTGGTACGCGGCAACCGCATCGAATATGCCGGGGCAGCCGGCGGCACAAAGATCCCGGCGGGTGCCAGGACGATCGACCTGAAAGGTTGTACCCTGTTGCCGGGGTTGATAGAAGGTCACAGCCACCTTTTTTTACATCCCTATAACGAAACTTCCTGGAACGACCAGGTATTAAAAGAGTCCAGGGCAGAACGAACCGCGAGGGCTACCGTGCACGCGCACGAGACCCTGCTGGCCGGGTTTACCACGGTGCGGGATCTCGGTACCGAGGGAGCGATGTACGATGATGTGGGATTAAAAGAGGCCATCGAGAAAGGAGTTATCCCGGGGCCGCGTATGATGGTAGCCACCCGGGCCATCGTAGCCACCGGCAGTTACGGCCCCAAGGTATTGAGCCCCGACTGGTCAACTCCCACGGGTGCTGCGGAAGCCGACGGCGAGGATGCGTTGATCAGGGAAGCACGCACCCAGATTGGCAAGGGGGCGGATATCGTAAAGATCTATGCCGATTATCGTTGGGGTCCGGATAAAGAAAACAGGCCCACCTTTACGCTCGAAGAAATCAGGCGGGTGGTGGAAGTAGCATCCAGCAGCGGGAGACTGGTGGCTGCCCACGCGGGTACGGCAGAGGGTATGCGCCGTGCGATACTCGCCGGAGTGACCACCGTTGAGCATGGAGATGAGGGTACCCCTGAAATTTTCCGGATGATGAAGGAAAAGGGAGTGGCGCTTTGTCCCACGCTGGCTGCGGGCGAGGCGATCGCCTCCTACCGCGGATGGAGGAAGGGAATTGACAAGGAACCGAACTATATCACCGCGAAACGTGCATCTTTCAAAGCAGCGCTGGATGCCGGCGTCATCATTTGCATGGGAGGCGATGTGGGTGTGTACCGTCATGGCGACAACGCAAGAGAAATGGAGGATATGGTGGAGTATGGCATGAACCCGGTTGACGTGCTTCGATCAGCCACTTCCGTGAATGCGGATGTTTTTCGCCTGTCTTCCCGTATCGGGCGAATCAGGGCCGGTCTGTTGGCAGACCTGGTTGCCGTCCAGGGCGACCCCTCCAAAAAAATTGCAGATATCCGCAATACCAGGCTGGTAATGAAGGATGGAGTTATTTACCGATAGTGGTTTCAGCCGCGTGTCAGCTCCCTGATCAGGCCCGCATGCTGCGGGTATTGGGCAGCCAGGGCCTGTCCAGAAGCCAGTTCAAAATCCGCGAAGTCAAACCCGGGCGCCACGGTACAGCCAGTCAGCGCATACTCCCCCTCTTCCGCCACACGGGATGCAAACCAATTTCCCGCACGGACAACTGCCTGGAAATTTTCTCCATGGTCCGGATTGGCACCCAAACGATGAATCGTCAACACCCCGCGCCGGTCTAATTCATAAATATGAACCGGTTCGCCGTTATAAAAATGCCATAGCTCATCCGATCGAATGCGGTGAAAAGCAGAAAACTGGCCGGCTGTCAGCAGAAAGTAAATACTGGTGGAGATACTCCGGTCGCCCGGGAAGCCTTCCGGGAGGTGGTTGCGGGCAACAGACATGGGCGAACGGTAGATTTCCCGGAAATACCCTCCCTCCGCATGCCCGGTCAATTGAAGCCGTTCGATCCAGTAGGCGGCACTCCTCTTCATGTATTAACGTTCAATGGTAACAGGATGTGCGTATACCCTCAACAGTGAGTCTTTGATCCGCACGGTGTCTTTGTTTACGGCGGGGAAAGAAAAATATACTTTAAAGAAACTCGAATCCTTTGTCTCCAGCATGGGTTTCAGATCGTAGGAAAGCAGCTGGTTGTAACGACGAAGCGCCCTTGATTTGTCGTGCGTCCGCAGGATGATGAATTTATACAGCAGCGAGTCCTTTCCGGGTGAAACGGTGCCGGTCCCGGAAGCCGCTCCCTGCCGGGTGGCCAGGTTAACACTGTCAGCTTTTGTTGCGGTCGTGTCGACTGTCACAACGGAGGGTGGTTGGATATTTGCTGGAGCTGCATTTTTCCTGTACATCAGGTAACCGCCCCAGGCGATCACCGAAAATCCCGCCAGGATGGCCAATGCTATAATTATTTTCCTTGGCCCGTTGTTCTCACCAGATTGTTCGTACGCAACTTCTTCCTGTACCGGTTTCTTTTTGTGGACACGCTCCTTTCTTTCTGTTTCCTGTTCCTCGGGTCTTACCACGCCGTATTCGCCCGGAGTGAATTCAAGATTTCCCTCTTTGTTCTTGGTAAGGGTACCAATGCCTTCGAGGTAGAATGGCTTGCCAATGTTCAACAATTCGGTTCCGATGGTAACATAGGATTCCAGGTCGGCAACGGCCAGCGATTTCATCTTACCCGTATGCGCTTTGATGTATTCAATCAACTCGTCATCCACTGCGTGACTGGAAGATCGTTTGAATTCAATACCATTGGCGGGGATATGCGCCTCCTTATCACGTTCATTGGGAATAACCACAGAGGGGTCCAATATAAACACACCCACCCCCGGGAGGGATAGTTTTTTGTACTTGTACAAAAACTGGGTTAGTAAGGAGGGTAATTTCAAAACATTTGGATTTATTCACAATTTAATATAAATACTGCAACGTAAATAAGCTCAAATAATTATTCAGTCGCCCGATTTTTAGCGGTTTCTGCGTCCGGTGTAGGTTAACTTTGCGTAAAATTCAACCGCCGACATGCTTACAAAGGAAGAAATGGATTTTATGACCTACTGGGAACAAAACCGGGACCGGCAAAAAAAGATTTTCCGCCAATTCCTGCTTGGCATCCCCATAGCACTTTTGTTCATCATCCCCATTGCCGTCAATTTTGCCTCGGGTTGGTACAAGCGCGCGAAAATGGAGGCCAATGCGCCCGATTTTAACCCCATTGTGCTCCTCGTCGCCCTGCTCCTGATCACCGGCTTTGTGGCCATCTTCTCAAAGCGTTTTCAGTGGGACCAACGCGAACAGCGATACCGCGAATTAGAGGCTAAAAGATCGGCCGCAGATCGGGAGAAATCGTCCTGACGAAACCTTTGCATGAAAGTTCTCCACTTTTTTTGCACGATACCCGATCCGGGACATTTTTCATGGTTCTCTTTTTCAAAAAAACATCGTGCGTTGCAGCATTTAGACCGGTACCGCTGTCTTACCCCTTGTACGCTTACTTTTGCAAAAAAACCTACATGCTGAAAGCGGTGATGCTTGTGTTGTTTGGGTCGGTTGTTTTTAGTTCGTGCCTCAAGAAAGATAGTGGTTGTCAATACGGCTCAGATTCAAATGTGGCGCCTGCCCCGGAACAGATGCAGCTCAAAAGCTACCTTGATTCTGCCGGAATAACGGCAACCCTTAATCCCAACGGATTTTATTACCAGATTGTCAGCCCCGGTTCCGGAGCTGTCCCCGGGCCTTGTTCCGCAATAACCGTGGCTTATAAAGGATGGCTTACCAACGGAACGGTGTTTGACCAGAGCAGCAGCAGTGTGTTTACGCTGGGTGGCTTGATTGATGGATGGAGGGAAGGGTTGCCGCTGATCAGGAAAGGAGGTGAGATCAGGTTATATATTCCTCCTTCACTGGGTTATGGGTCAGCCTCCAATCCGCCGATCATGCCCTATTCGATATTAATTTTTGATATCTCATTAATAGATGTGCAGTAACCATAAACTACCTGCTAAACCTGGCCCTGAACTTGGTTCAGGGCTTTTTCTTGTAACTTCGTAGTGTAATAAAATCACCCGACGTTTGCCGCACGAAGCCATTTCAGTAGTTGACATTTTCAAGATCGGTATCGGCCCTTCCAGCTCGCACACACTGGGCCCCTGGCGTGCAGCCCAGCGTTTCCTGGATTCCCTGCAGTCGAAAAAATTATTGAACGAGGTGGTGAACATAAAAGTATTCCTGTATGGGTCGCTGGCAAAAACCGGAAAAGGGCATGGCACCGATATTGCCGTGCAACTTGGCCTCAGCGGCGACGACCCGGTTAGCTTTGATGTACACCAGATCGATACAAAAATCCGGCAGATCAGGGAGGACAAGCGGATTGTACTCAATGGTACCCGCACCATTCCCTTTGACCCCTCCGCAGACATCCTCTTCCTTTTTACCGAGAGCCTCCCCTACCATCCCAATGCGTTACGGTTCCAGGCCAGTTTTTCGCAGGCCGAAACGCTGACGGAAACTTATTATTCCATTGGTGGTGGTTTCGTAAAAAAAGAAGGAGAAGAGCTCCAGGGGACACAGACTGTTCAATTGCCATTTCCCATTGACAAGGCCGATGACCTCCTGCATTGGTGTATGAAGACAGGGCTGGCCATCCATGAAGTGGTGATGGAGAATGAAAACGCCTGGAGAAACGAAATACAGACCCGGGAATTTTTGCAAAAAATATGGACCGTGATGAAGGAATGTATGTACCGGGGATGTCATGCCGGGGGTATGCTTCCCGGCGGATTGCAGGTCAGGCGGCGCGCGGCGGAACTCAGTAAAAAACTGATCAATGGCCGCCACTATAGCGATTACGACTCCTGGATCCGGGCCATCCGCGATGGGGGTAACGACTTTGTATATACGCTCGACTGGGTCAGTTGTTTTGCCCTGGCCGTGAATGAGGAGAATGCTACTTTCGGAAGGGTGGTTACGGCCCCCACCAATGGCGCGGCCGGTGTTATCCCGGCGGTGCTGCAGTATTTTGTGGTTTTTTGCGATGGACAAAAACCGGAAGCCGTCCACCAGTTCCTGCTCACCGCAGCGGAAATCGGCAGCATTTTCAAAAAAGGAGCGACCATTTCAGCTGCCATGGGTGGCTGCCAGGCAGAGATCGGCGTATCTTCTGCCATGGCGGCAGCGGCCCTGACCGAATCCATGGGCGGCACCCAGCGCCAGGCCATGATGGCCGCAGAAATTGCCATGGAACATCATCTCGGCATGACCTGCGATCCTATTGGCGGTCTGGTGCAGATTCCCTGTATCGAACGCAACACCATGGGAGCCATCAAAGCCATTACCGCTGCGCAACTTGCCCTGCAGGGATCACCCGATTTTGCCAAGGTATCACTCGACGCGGTGATCCATACCATGTGGGACACCGCCCGCGATATGAACAGCAAGTACAAGGAAACTGCTGATGGCGGGTTGGCGGTACATATTCCGTTAAGTTTGAGCGAATGTTAACATCATAGATACGGGATGCGCGATACGGGATGAGGGTAAATTTGAATCTTACCTCATCTGCAGTGAATGATGATGCTATTTTTTGTAACGCGCGTCTCCGAATATTCATCCCGCATCCTCAATACTCACTCGCCTTCCCCAACTTCCCCATCGCCTCACTATCCAATTGCAGCGAAGCGGCAGCAACCAGTTCCTGCAACTGATCGGTGTTTGTGGCGCTGGCGATTGGCGCGGTAACCGAGGGCCTTGCGATCAGCCAGGCGATGGAAACAGCCGCCGGGCTGCTGTGATATTTATTTGCTACCTCATCCAATGCCGTGAGTATGCGAAACCCGCGCTCGGTCAGGAATTTTTTATTGCCCTGACCACGGGCGCTTTTGGAGAGGTCCTGCTCGGAACGATATTTGCCGGTCAGAAACCCGCTGGCCAGGGCATAATAACTGATCACCCCCAATCCCTCCGCCACGCAAAGTGGTTCCAGTTCTCTTTCAAAATCGGCACGCTCGTACAAATTATATTTTGGTTGCAGGCTCACATACCGCGGGTAGCCAAACCGATCGCTGACCTCCAGGCTTTTCTTTAGCCTGTCTGCCGAAAAATTTGAGGCGCCTACGGCCCGGACCTTACCCTCCCTGATGAAGCTGGCAAAGGCTTCCATGGTTTCTTCCATGGGTGTTGCCGGGTCGTCATCATGGGATTGGTACAGATCAATATAGTCGGTCTGTAAACGCCGCAATGAATCTTCCAGGGCCTGTCGCATGTATTTGGCTGAAAGTCCCTTCTTGTCTGGTCCCATCGGCTTGCCCACCTTGGTTGCCACGATCACCCGGCCCCGGTTGCCTCGCTGTTTCATCCATTTTCCGATAATGGTTTCCGACTCACCACCCCTGTTACCCGGTCCCCAGGTGGAATATACATCGGCCGTGTCGACCATATTGAATCCTCCGGTTAGCCAGGCGTCCAGCATCCTGAAGGATTGCGCCTCGTTGATGGTCCATCCAAAAACATTTCCGCCAAAAACCAGCGGGCCCGTTTCGATCCCTGATTCACCCAGCATCCTTTTCTGCATGTGTTTTGATTTTATCGCAAGTTAACCCCGGCAATTGTAAATAATGAATTATCATTCTTGCGCGCAGCCTGTCCAGCGCTAAAAACAGTATTTTTGAATCCATGCTGTTACTCGCTTTAGCCATTGCGCCCGGGCTGGCCATCTGCCTGATTATTTATTCACGTGGGAAATACGGGAAAGAGCCCCTTCGATACCTGTTGGTCTCTTTCCTGTTGGGCATGCTGAGTACCGTCCTGCCGCTGCTGGTGCAGTTTTTCTCGAGTGATATCAGGGGAGATTACAATCACCATGGCATCCTGGCCACCGCATGGTTTGCGTTTGTGGTAGTGGGCGTCAGCGAAGAAACCAGCAAGTTCCTGATGCTTCGGTTGTATGCCTATCCGAAAGCCGTGTTCCGCGGACCCTTCGATGGGATTGTGTATGCAGTCATGATCGGAATGGGGTTTGCCACCCTCGAAAATATCGAGTACGTGGAAAGATTCGGGATGAGCACCGGCATTTCTCGGTTTTTTCTGTCGGTCCCCGCCCATGCTTCTTTTGCCGTGTTGATGGGTTATAATGTCGGACTTGCAAAGCTCCGCCCCTCCTCTGCCGCCTGGCTGATGTGGAAGGGGTTGCTGGTGGCCGTTTTTTTTCACGGCAGTTTTGATTTTTTTGTTTTCTTGCAGCAGAATGAACGGGTAAAGCAATATGTTTCCGAAGGACTGCTTTCATTCGGCGCGTTTGCTACTTTTTATATTGCCATCAGGCTCGCCATGCGGACCATCCGTATGCAAAAAACCTACGACACAGACTAAAAATATAACCATGGATTCGGCCATTGCCATTCGTTTCGCAGGCCC
>DATJYH010000263.1:0-3608 GCA_035499675.1 Puia sp. | reverse complement strand
GGGAATTGAAATGCTTTTAACCAGGCAGGATTTTTAAAAATTGTCATAGGTTCCAAAATATAAAATAGAAAAGGTTTAAGGCCAGGATGGTGCCGGCCGAAAACATCGGGATTCCCAACACGCCGATCATCCCGACACCGGTTGTCCTGAGGCAGTGTAAAAATAAAATTAAAAAGCCAGTACTTATAATATTGTCCCGATTTATTTTACGTCGGGCACCTCTCAAACTACTGGGTTTCATTGGATTCTCAAGGACCGGCGTAGCTCCTTTGCCGGGTGTGTGAAACAGCCGGTCCGGTTGAGGGGTTATTAACGGATGTGACGAATCATCGACCTTTTACTCTCTTGATTTAGTTTATTTTTGTTTGAAAACAGACTGGTACTATTTCAGCGGCTTCAAACATATTATCAAACCCGATTGAATACCTGAAGGGGGTAGGCCCCCAACGCGGCGATCTGTTGAAAAAGGAACTGGGTATTTATACCTTCGGTGATCTGCTGGAACACTTTCCCTACCGGCACCTTGATAAAACAAAAATCAGCCTCATCCGCGACATTAACCCACAAACAGATTTTATACAGGTGGCCGGCACACTGACCCACGTTGATAGCCTTGGGGAGAAACGGGCAAAAAGACTGGTCGCCGAAATACAGGATGCTTCAGGTGTCCTTGAGCTTGTATGGTTTCAGGGAATTTCCTGGATACAGAAAATGTTGGAACCGGGAAGGGAATACATCGTTTACGGGCGGGTAAGTTTTTTCCAGGGCAGCCCGCAGATCACACATCCGGAAATTGAGCTGCGTGCAAAAAATATCGGTCCGGACGCATCAGGTCTGGAGCCGGTGTACCCGAGCACGGAGAAACTGAAAGCGAGAGGATTGGGGGGCCGGCAAATCGGCAAACTCACCCGCCAGTTGATCAGCCATCTAAATGAAAAAAATCTGCCGGAGATACTACCCGAATCGATGATCCGCCAGCTCAGGCTGATGACAAGATTTCACGCCTTCGTCTCTATTCATTTTCCGGATAATATTGAAGTCTATGAGCAGGCCCTTAAGCGTTTGAAGTTTGAGGAATTATTTGAACTGCAGCTACGCATGGGCATGATCAAATCGCAACGACACCGCTATTCAAAAGGAGTTGTATTCAGCCGTGTGGGTGAGCTGTTCAATGGCTTTTATTCAGGTCATCTTCCTTTTGAACTGACTGCTGCGCAGAAAAGAGTGTTAAAGGAGATCCGAAAGGATACGGGCAGCGGGAAACAAATGAACCGGCTCCTGCAGGGAGACGTCGGCAGCGGGAAAACAATGGTGGCGTTGTTGTCCATGCTACTCGCGGCAGACAACGGGTTTCAGAGTTGTTTGCTGTCCCCCACTGAGATCCTGGCCAAACAGCATTTTGATCATTTCACAGAATTGCTGAAAGGTCTGCCGGTGTCTGTCGGGTGGCTGACCGGTTCAGCCCGCTCCAGGCAAAGAAAACAGGTTCTTGAGCAATTGAGCGACGGTTCACTTGATCTGCTGATTGGAACACATGCCATCATCGAAGACAACGTTCAATTCAATAATCTAGGGCTTGCCGTCGTTGATGAACAGCACCGTTTCGGCGTTGCCCAAAGAGCAAAACTTTGGGAGAAGGCGGCTGTGCCTCCGCATATCCTTGTTATGACGGCCACTCCCATTCCGCGTACCCTGGCAATGACGGCCTATGGCGATCTTGACTATAGCGTTATGGACGAGCTGCCCCCGGGAAGGCAACCAGTGATAACCGTACACCGTTATGAATACAAGCGGCCGCAGGTCATGGATTTTATACGGGCCGAGATCAGCAAGGGGAAACAGGTATATGTTATTTTTCCCCTCATAGAAGAGTCAGAGAAACTGGATTATGAAAACCTGATGAAGGGCTATGAAAACATTAAGGCCTATTTCCCCGAGCCCAGGTACTGGATCAGCATGGTACACGGGCGACAGAGCCAGAAAGTCCGGGAAACCAATATGCAACGATTCGTTGACAATGACACTCAGATCATGGTGGCCACGACAGTGATCGAAGTTGGGGTAAACGTGCCCAATGCAACCGTCATGATCATTGAAAGTGCTGAAAAATTTGGTTTGTCGCAACTGCACCAGTTGAGGGGGCGTGTGGGAAGAGGCAGGGACCGGAGCTTTTGCATATTGTTAACAAACTCACAATTAAACAATGATGCCCGGGAGAGGTTAAAGATCATGTGCGCCACCACAGATGGCTTCAAAATTGCTGAAAAAGACATGGAAATCCGGGGCCCGGGGGATATTGCCGGAACGAGGCAGAGCGGGCTGGTCGATTTCAAGCTGGCCAGTATTGTACAGGACAAACCATTGCTTGAGCTCGCCCGCAACATGGCCGAAAGGTTATTGGAGGAAGACCCCGAATTGATTTCGCCGGATAACCAGGTGCTGAAAAACCATCTTCTTTCCAAACATGGCAAAACACAGTGGAGTAAGATTTCATAACTTACAGCAGGATAGCAGGGACATGTATTGCATTCGTTTACTATAATTCCAGCGCGAACCTTGAAAAGAAGACTAACTATAGCCTGTATCTTACTGATCCATGCCAGTTTTTCCGTAGCCCAGGAAGGATCGTCCAATCTTGAGTTCGTTGAGAACAAAGGCCAATGGGACAACCGGGTCCGTTTCAAGGCAGATATCAGCAACGGGCATTTTTTTCTGCAGCAACATGGTTTTACCGTTTTGATGTACAATGATGCCGACATGTACCGCCTCCGGGAAAGCGTACATGGACATGCCAGCAACGGAGCCAGCGGCCAGGCATCCCTGCAGGCGCTGATTACAAAGTCCGGCGCAGCAACCACGGTTTCACCAGTAACCGGCCATCTTACCGTACGATCCCATGCCTACCAGGTCGGTTTTGTGGATGCCAGCACCGATGTGGAAATTGTTCCGGACAAACCCCTCCCCACCTACAACAACTATTTCATTGGGAAAGACCCTTCCAAATGGGCCTCCAACTGCCGGGTGTTCCAGGGTGTCACGTACAAGAATATTTATCCGAATATAGATGTCCGTTATTATACCGATGGCGGCAACCTGAAATACGACCTCATCCTTCACCCCGGGGCAAACCCGAACCGGATCGCGATGAAGTACATCGGCGCTGACAGGATGAGCCTCAAGAATAATCAACTGACCACCCATACATCCGTGAGTGATGTAAAGGGGCTGGAGCCCCATACCTACCAGCTAAACGAAGCGGGCAGAACTGAGTTGAGATGCCGGTATACCCTTTCCAGCGACAATATCGTCCGGTTCAAAATCGACAACTATTCACCGAATGCCACAATTGTCATTGACCCCACGCTTGTTTTTTCAACTTTTACCGGAAGCCACGCGGACAACTGGGGATATACCGCCACCTACGACAATGGCGGGGGTTTTTACTCGGGCAGTATTGTACTCGACGACCTCGGAACCGGAAATGGATTCCCGGTGTCAAACGGTGCATTCCAGAGCAGTTTTAACGGCGGTGATGGCAGCGAAGGTGGCAGCCTTAACTACGATATCGGCATTATGAAATTTAATTCCACCGGTAGCACCCGGGTATA
>DATJYH010000262.1:0-3214 GCA_035499675.1 Puia sp. | reverse complement strand
CGACCGGAAAAAAAGAAAGCAGGACAACAACAGGCCTCCCGATGGAAACCGGCCACCCATGCAGAAGCGGCGTAACAAACGCAGGTAGTTCTCACACCCGACCCGCCTGGGTCTGATCATATTCTATTCATCCCGGAATGAACCGGTGCATGCTGCTATTTTATGAAATGGTTTGCTAAGACAATGCTCTGGATCTTTGGCATTATATTGCTGCTATGGCTGATTCTTGCGCAAAGCTGTCTGAAGTTCAAACAATCGGATGTCGATGCTAAAAAGGAATTTGCGCAACAGGGCGTAGCGTTGTATACGGCGTCGATGGTGGTGAACAAACATCATATTCACTATGCCGTTACCGGCAGGGATGATCTCCCCACCCTGTTTTTTATACATGGGTCCCCCGGAAGCTGGGATGCTTTTTCAAAATACATGCAGGACAAGGACCTCCTCCAAAAATTCAGGATGGTTTCGATCGACAGGCCCGGATTTGGACAGAGCGATTATGGGAACCCGGAACATCTTGCCGTGCAATCCGATCTGATCAGCCCGTTGTTCAAACTGCTCGATAATCATCAGCCGGTGTTTGTGGCAGGGCACTCGCTGGGTGGACCCCTGGTGTTGAAACTGGCGGCAGACAATCCCGATGTTTTTTCCGCAGTGATCGTGATATCCGGATCCATCGATCCCGCCCAGGAAGAACCCGAAAAATGGCGACCGTTTTTATTTAAGACACCGTTAAATTATTTTGTTCCGGGTGCGATGCGTCCCTCCAACGAAGAGCTTTGGTATCTCAAAAAGGACCTGGTTGATCTGCAGGCCGATTTGCCCCTCGTGAAATCGGATGTGTATTTTATTCATGGTGAAAAAGATACATGGGTGCCCCCTGCAAACATTGCTTATGGTAAAAAAATGCTGGTCAATGCAAAGCATATTGAAACGGTAATCATCCCGGGTGCGAATCATTTTATTCCCTGGTCAAAATTCAACGAAATCAAGGCTGTTTTGTTAACATTATATTAGTACTAATAGGAGGCTGGAATGGCCTCCGCGGGATTTCAATATCCGCCTGTTTTTACGTACCTTGCAGATCTTAAAACTCTAATACTATGGCAATTTTTAAATCCGGTAACCCCGCACTAAGCGAAAAAATTTTTCAAAATAACGTTGCAGTTCCGGGATCGGAGGTCATGACCGAAAGAGGAACCCTGAATAAATTTTTCTTCCTGTTCCTGATGGTAATGGCTTCGGCCTCCTTCACCTGGAGGGCGTTTTATGATGGAAAGGATGTTTTTCCCTGGATGGTTGGTGCTGCCATCGGCGGAATGATCATCGCATTTGTAATTATATTTAAAAGAGAATGGTCTTCCTACCTGGCCCCGGCCTATGGTTTGATGGAAGGTGTATTTCTCGGTGGCATTTCAGCCCTGTACAACAACGTGTTTGAAAAAACGGCACCCGGCATCGTTATGCAG
This sequence comes from Puia sp., assembly GCA_035499675.1. Classification (GTDB taxonomy): domain Bacteria; phylum Bacteroidota; class Bacteroidia; order Chitinophagales; family Chitinophagaceae; genus Puia. The sequence continues at coordinate 1,745 of DATJYH010000262.1, read as the reverse complement.
GCCGTGCTGCTGACCTTTGGTACCGTGATCGCTATGTTTGTATTGTATCGTTTCCGGATCATCAAGGCAACCGAAACATTCAGGTCTGTAGTCTTCACCGCCACCGCGGGGATCTTCATTTTCTATATATTGGCCGCCGTGCTTCGCTTGTTTGGCATCGACATTGGTTTTATTCACGACGGAACCACGCTGGGCATCGTATTTTCACTGGTAGTGGTAGCCGTAGCGGCTTTGAACCTGATCCTGGATTTTGACATGATTGAAAAGGGATCGGCTATGGGAGCTCCCAAGTATATGGAATGGTATGCTGCATTTGGACTCCTGGTAACCATTGTATGGTTATACCTCGAAATCCTTCGCCTTCTTGCAAAACTTTCCAGCAGGAGATAACAATTACAAGAGATAAACGAGATGTGATCTTAGATGTGGGCAGGTCTGGCGACCTGCCCTTTTTTATGTCAAAATCCGTCGCCGTCCAGGAGGTTGCCGATTCCCCCCAGGATGCTCCCTTCCTCCCTGCGATGTCCGAGCTGCGGGCTGTATTGTATGATGCGGCTGGCCAGCCGGCTGATGGGCAATGACTGGAGCCATACTTTGCCGGGGCCCCTCATCAGTGCGAAAAACAAACCCTCGCCTCCAAACATCCAGTTGCGGACGCCGCGGATAAATTCAATGTCGAAGTCGACCGTGGGGGTATAGGCTACCACGCAACCCGTGTCTACCTTGAGTATTTCTCCCGGTTGCAGCTCCTTTTCCACGATGTACCCGCCCGCATGCACAAACGCCAGTCCATCACCATCCAGTTTTTCCATGATAAAACCTTCTCCGCCAAAAATACCCGTGCCCAGCCTGCGCTGGAAGGCAATGCCGATGCTCACTCCCCTGGCTGCGCAGAGAAATGCATCTTTTTGTGCGAGGATGCTGCCGCCCAGTTGCTGCAGGTCCAGGGGTATGATCTTACCAGTGTAGGGAGCGGCAAAACTGACCCTTTTCTTTCCCTGTCCAATATTGGTGAAAGCGGTCATAAAGATATTCTCTCCCACCAGCACGCGCTTGCCGGCGCTAAACAGTTTATCAAGGAGCCCCCCTCCCTGTTGCTGGGCAGAGCCGTCGCCAAAGATGGTCTGCATCTGGATTCCATCGTCCATCATCATAAAACCACCGGGCTCACCAATCACGGTTTCACCGGGGTCCAGTTCCACTTCCACGAACTGTAGTTCCTCACCATAGATCTTGTAGTCTATTTCGTGATTATTTCTCATGACTAAAATTTTTATGAAGGTAAAAAGATTGGGGCGGGGGTTGAAGTCGGGGATCGTTAATTTACATGACCGGTCATTAGCGTTTCAATGTTGAATAAATCAGTCATTGAGAGTCTTGTCTGTATTGGGTTTCAGCCGATTTGGCCCTGCAACGATTTGAATTTGTTTTGATTTTGTTGTAATATAAGCTCTTGATAATCAATTTATATGAATCAGGCGCGTATATCTTCTCTCAGCTTATTTCTTTGGCTTCACCCACCAGTTTTAAGACCTGTGTTAAGCGGTATAACGGTGACCATAAGACTTAACATTTCAACTGTTGGCGTCAATACCTGTGTATGGTCTTTGGTCAGCTAACGCATCGAGAGAGCTTTTCTGATGCGATTCTGTGCCTGAAGGTTGATTGCGCAAAAGGGTTGTTATTACTACCATGAATGAGCTGTTAATCACCAGGGTTCAGCGAGAAGATGAACTGGCCTGCCA
>DATJYH010000261.1:0-6896 GCA_035499675.1 Puia sp. | reverse complement strand
GAAGAGCGCATCGACCGGGAAAGCCGCAGGTTACAAATATGAGCGGCAAGGATAAAAACCACCGCAAATGGCAGCAGCCAAAACTGGTAGCCATGCCATTGTTGCTTGGCAATAAGAAACAGGACCCCGGCTCCAAACAGGTAAAATGGAAGAGCATTGCCATGGTGTTTGCGGTATCCATGCACCAGGGCCAGGATGCCGATAGCGGCCGCCAGCAGGATCATTCCAAGCTCAAAGGCCGTATTGTCAATAATGTTTACACCCAGCACCGGCAGGCTGGTCATGACCAGCGGCAATATCGCACAGTGGATAGCACAGGCCAGTGAAGCAAAAATACCCGCCAGGTCCCAATTGATTTTTGTTTCCATGCTTGATGAACGGCTGTAAAGGTAGACAAACGCAACTTTGTTGCAAAAAATTTGTTGTATTCCTGTGTGCTGGGATTAAATTGGCAGGGCTGTCATACCTTTGCAAATAATAAAAACGTCTGGCAGGATGAATAAAAAAGCTGCATTTTATGTGATTTTTTTTGCGGTGTTGATTTTTGGCTTTTACCTCGCGTTGACAAAGATTATACCCGGTTATGGGGATGTAAAACTGCCGGTGTTAAGCAATGTCCAGCCTTTTTCTTTTACCAACCAGGATGGCAAATTGATCACCAACCGGGATGTAGCTGGCAAAGTGTATGTGGCGGAGTACTTTTTCACGACCTGCCGGGGCATTTGCCCAAAAATGAACAGCAATCTCAAAAACCTGTACCAACAGTTTGGCAACGAGCCGGATTTCCGCATTTTATCGCATACGGTTGATCCGGCAACTGATACCGTAGCCAGGATGAAACAATACGCCGATTCGATGGGAGTGGATTCCAGGAAATGGTTTTTCCTGACGGGCAGAAAGGACAGCCTGTATTATGCCGCCAGGGCGAGTTATTTGCTGGATGACCCCAAAAATGACCAGGAAAACCTTGACCAGCAGTTTATTCATACCCAGTTTTTTGCGCTGGTAGATAAACAGGGGCGGGTTCGGAAGATCTACGATGGTTTAAAAAAAGATGAACTCATTTCCCTGCAATCGGATATTGAGAAACTGTTAAAAGAAAAATCGACCCAGACACGTTTTGTAAATTCATTATTCAGCAATACCCCTAACTGAGGCCGTCATTGTTCAAATTATTTTCATGTCATGAGTAACGAGGATATTCTGAAAAAAAACCAGTTAAGTGTAACCGAAAGCCGCAAAAAAATACTGCGGTTGTTTGTAGACAATCCCGGGGCGCTTTCGCATGGGGATATTGAGAAAAAAGTGGGAGAGAAATTTGACCGGGTTACCATTTACCGGACTTTGCAGACCTTCCTCGACAAGGGCATCATCCACAGTATTCCTTCCGCCGACAACAACATACATTATGCCCTGTGCAAGGAGGATTGCTCGGGCGGTCACCATCACGATGACCATGTTCACTTTATCTGCCAGTCCTGCGGGCAAACCGCCTGCCTCGAAGACGTGGTGATACCCGCCGTAAAACTCCCCCGGGGATTTACTATTTCGCGCATAGAGATGGTCGTTAGTGGCACATGCAGGGATTGTTCATAAGATCGGGGTCTTTCGGTGGGACGGCTGCGCGGCTATGCTACCCTGTTCTATAGGCCATTTAACCATTTTATAGTCCTATTCTATAGGTTGTTTTAAAACCTTTCGGTATTTTTAAGTGAAATGAGGAGGTGCGATTTATAAGTGCCGCTGAAACATGTTATCAATCGTCGGATTTCTTCGTACAATCATCATCCTGGGAGCATTGCAGGGTTTTATCCTCAGCAGCCTGCTATTTTTCTCAAAAAAGAAAAGGAGTTCCAACCGCATACTGGCCACCCTGATCTTTCTCATTTCGCTGGCAAGCCTCAAGCTCTATAGTTATTACTATGGTTGGTTGAATTCGGGGCTGGCTGAAATGATCCCGATGATCATTATCATGCCGGTGGGTCCGCTTATTTATTTTTATGTAAAGTCCGTACTTGATCCATCGTTCAGGTTGTCATCCAAAGAGCGACCCCATTTTTATCCGGTCATGGTTGACCTGGTACCGAGCCTTACCATTCTCCTCTTTATCATCGGCTATTTTACAAAAACAATCAACCCCAATCCGGCTCCCTGGGGTCAGTTTATCGATACTTATAATACTTATGCGGATATTCCTCGTTGGATTTCGGTCAGCATCTACCTCCTGCTGGCCCACCGGTATATTGCCAGGTACAGGACTGCGCATAAGAATGGGGTCAACGGTCAGCTGGTGAATTATAAATGGGTGCAGCAAATCATACGGGTATTTCTTGTTTTCCAGGCCATCTGGTTCATTTTTCTTATTCCTTACAGTATTCCCAGGTACTATGATACCCTGATGGATAGTGTAGACTGGTATCCCATTTATATTCCCCTCGCCGGGATCATTTACTGGCTGGGAATAAAGGGATATATTGTTTCGCAGCGGGAGGACGCACCGGTTAAAAGGCCCACCAATATCAATGACCTGTTGCCGCCGGACGTTATTGAGCGGATCACAGGGGCTCTTGTAAAGTCGATGGAGAAGGACAAATTATACCTCAACCCGAATTTGAATGTGAATATGGTATCGCAACATATCGGGACCACGCAAAAAATGATGTCGGCAGTACTGAATCAACATTTGCATAAAAGTTTTAATGAATTCATCAACGAATACAGGATATCCGCTTTCAAGGAAGAGGTTCAAAAACCCGATACCGATCATCTCACCATCGCCGGCATTGCACTCAACTGCGGATTTAATTCACAGGCTACTTTTCAAAGGACTTTCAAACAAATGACCGGCCTCTCACCCTCCGAATACAGGGCCCATGCTGTAGCACATGAATAAATAGCCCAATGGGCATCGCAATAACTGCTCAAATCCGGATTTGAGCACTCTAATTTTATTTTTTTAGTGTAATTGCCGGGAAATTTGACCCCAAAACATCTTTATGAAATCAATCATTTTGTTCCTTGTCCTGCTTATTTCCTTTTCGGCGAATGCACAACTTGCCGGCACCCGGTGGAAGGGAACCATCAAAGGCGACAACCCGCGTAATGTAATCATGGATTTTAAAAACAGTGAAGTCATTGTATATACTGTGTACGATAGTCAAATGGTGGAGAAGATGACCTACACGATGGATAATAGCTCGTTTACCCTGTTGAAAACGGAGGGTCAGAGTGATTGCGACAACAACACGCCTGGCAAATACAAGTTCGGTATAAAACAAGACTCCATGTTTGTATCCCTGCTTGCTGACGTATGTACCGACCGGTCGAGCGCGCTGGATGCCACAAAATGGATAAAATGGAAGGACCATCCGGAAGTAAAAGTCAGCGAATCTATCATGCAGCAGTATGTGGGCACCTATGAATTTGATGCGCAGCACCATTTATTCATTACACTCGAAAACGGGCGTCTGCAAATAGAGGGACCCAACAATAATTTACCCAAGTCAACCATGTATGCACAAAGCAACACCAGGTTCTTTATCAAAGTGGCCGGCGTTGAAATAGATTTTGTGAAGGATGCGAAGGGTAAAGTGACCAAGTTTATCTCGCACGAAGAAAAGGACTATGAAGTGAAAAAAATAAAATGAGGGCGGGATTTTATTATTTCGGTGTAGAAGGGATGGCCACTGAAGCACAGAAGTGATTGATTTCAGTGCTTCAGTGGCTAAAACATTTGTCTTTTCCGCTATTTCACTTCCTCAAAATCGATATAATCCCCCACCTTGGTTTTGGGGCTGTTGTGGTGGGCATCTCCGGGCCCGGGCTGGGCACCAGGCTTGTTTTGCGGCTGGTTCATGCCATCCTGCATGTTCCTGAATTGCCGCCGCACATGTTTGGTGGTATGAACAATGGGGATGATCAGGTCAAACAACAGGCGGTATAACAGGTAAAAAACAATTCCTAAGAAAACTATCTGCGCCATATGGACCACTAAATTACTACAAACGGCCAATAGGATCTGTTAAAGTCAGTCTCTTTCCTCCTTCTTCCTGTCCAGCTTTTCCGAAAGGTAATCAATCCCGTCCGACACCTTGTCGAACAGCCTGTCGGCCAACTTCCCCAGCGAATCCCGGAACCTTTCGTTCCCCAATACCAGTTCCAGCACGCTGCCGGGAATGCCACCCTGCTGGCGCATACCCGGGAAAACCGATTTCATCACCAGGGAGGAATAATTCTCCTGCAAATACTGCAGTCGCTCATCCAGTTGATTTTCCAGCGACCGTGTCCTGGCCTGCAGGCGGCTGATTTCCTGTTCGATATCTTGCAGACTATCCATCTTTTTAGACATTTTGTTAAGTTTTAGGAATGAAGTCCCCGGAGCTTATTCACCATCAAATTCCTGGGCTGTTTTGCTGATGATGGCCTTGATTACCGGGTTTACAAAAAGGGCTTTCCGGAAAACAGCCAGCAGGACAAATACCCCGATCATCAGGAGCGTGGTAACACCGAACCCCAGCACTGAGCTATTGAAAAGTCCTGAAAGCCAAAGCCCTAGCACGATTCCGGAGAAGATCATGATCAGAAACAGGAGGAAAAGCGATACCAGGATCCAGACCAGATAGCCGGCCGACTGTGATATCAATCGGATAGCGTGTAGCCTGAACAGTTCAAACCTGGTTTCCAGGTATTCTTTTAGCAGGGGTTTGCTGTCTTTGAAAAAAGTACCGATGTTTTCTGGCTGACCCATAAAAAAAATTTTATAATGTGCGAATTTGCAAATGCGCAAATGCCATGGTGCAGCCGTCCTTTTCGATTACAAATACTGGCGCTGTAACCCGCAACCCCGGGAAATGCTCAAAATGGATAGTTCTCCCGGCATATCAACTTTTATCGACTGCCCGTGCAAAACTTCGGGAACCGCCTGTTTTGAAGAATTTCCAGATCTGCACATCTGCAAATTCGTACATTAAATTTACCTGATTTTATTGCTGTTTTGGAAGTAATACCCGATTTACCTTATTTTTGCATTGGTAAAAGAAGCAACAGAAGGGAACGAAGTCGTTCCCTTCTTTATTTCCTATGGTTAATGAAACACAAATCGGGCTGATTGAATCCATGGTTCGAGAGCTTATTGCAGGCGACAAAGACTATTTCCTGGTAGAAGTGCGTATCAAACCTACCAATAATGTAAAAGTGTTCCTGGATGGTGATAGCGGCATCACCATTGAAAAATGTGTGCAGGTGAACCGGGCACTGTATAAAAAAATTGAAGAAGCCGGTATTTTCCCGAATGACGATTTCTCCCTGGAAGTGTCCTCGCCGGGTCTGGACGAACCGCTGAAACTGATGCGGCAGTACCGGAAAAACATCGGTCGTAAAGTAGAGATCCAACTGTTGGATGGTACCAGCAAAGAAGGGCGTTTGCTGGAGGTGAGCGAGGATGGTATTATTGTGGAAGAATCAAAGGGAAAACAGGGGCATGGCAAACAGGCCGCGAAACCAAAGGAACTGATCAATCATACTTATCTATTCAATAATATAAAAACAACAAAAATTCAAGTAGTTTTTTAACGGGTGCCGGTTTTTCCCGGGATCGCTAAATTAATGTGCTATGGCAAGTATCAACTTGATCGAGGCTTTCCAGGATTTCAAGGAAGCTGAAAATATTGACCGTCCTACCATGATGAAGGTAGTAGAAGATGTATTCAAAACATTGCTCCGCAAAAAATATGGCAGCGATGAAAATTTTGATGTGATTGTGAACGCCGAAAAAGGCGACCTGGAAATCATGCGTCGCCGGACCATCGTGGAAAACGGGGCGGTGAATGATCCGCTGGCGGAAATCGCCTACAGCGACGCCGTCAAGATTGAGCCCGACTATGAAGTGGGGGAAGAGTTGTATGAAGAAGTGGAGATCCTGGATTTCGGCCGTCGTGCCATCCTGGCCGCCAAACAAACCCTGGCGAGCCGCATCGGTGACCTGAAGAAAAATGTACTTGTAAAAAAATACAGCGAACGCGTGGGTGAAATCATCAGCGCGGAAGTGTACCAGGTATGGAAAAAAGAGATACTGTTGCTGGATGAAGAAGGGAACGAGCTGATCCTTCCCAAGTCAGAACAAATACCGCAGGATTATTTCAAAAAGGGTGAAACCATCCGTGCCGTAGTGAAAAAAGTGGATATGAAAAACAATTCACCGGTCATCATCCTGTCGCGCACCAGCCCCTCTTTCCTGGCCAAACTGCTGGAAATTGAAGTGCCCGAGATATTTGATGGTCTGATCGTGATCAAAAAAATCGTCCGCGAACCGGGTGAAAGAGCCAAAGTAGCCGTGGAATCCTATGACGACCGCATTGATCCCGTAGGCGCCTGTGTGGGTATGAAGGGAAGCCGTATCCATGGCATTGTGCGCGAGCTGAAAAATGAAAACATTGACGTCATCAACTGGACCAACAATGTACAGCTGCTGATCCAGCGTTCGCTGACCCCCTCCAAAATAACCAGTATGGAGATAGACAGCGAAAAGATGCACGCGAATGTCTTCTTAAAGCCCGACCAGGTGTCGCTGGCCATTGGCCGCAAAGGTGTCAATATCAAACTGGCCCAGGAATTGACGGGTTATTCCATCGATGTATTCCGTGACAACGAGGGTGAAACCGAAGAATTTGACATAGACCTGGAAGAATTCAGCGATGAAATCGAGACCTGGGTCATCGACGAGCTGAAACGCATCGGTTGCGATACCGCTCACAGCGTGCTTGACCTCACCCCCGAAGAGCTGGAAAGAAGGACTGACCTGGAAAGGGAAACCATTGATGAGGTAAGGCGTATATTGAAGGAAGAGTTCGAGAAAGAATAAGCCTATATTCATAGTCAGATATGAATACAGGACTCAT
>DATJYH010000260.1:0-10407 GCA_035499675.1 Puia sp. | reverse complement strand
GAAAAGGAAAATATTGCTGCCAGTTTTCTCCGGGAACAGCATTCCATACCATTTCCCCAGCAACACAAAGGGGAACATCAACAGCTGCTCGATCCTTAATTTCCGTATGGATTGCCGGTAGGTCATTCAGGGGAATAATATTTTCGGATGCTGCGGTCCAGGTATCCCTTGTCGAAACGGATATCCAATACCCGGATCAAATCTGCTATCGGATCCGTGTCGATTTCCGGGTTGCTACCCTTGTCGATCAGGTCGTAGTTGCCTTTTTTATGCAGGATGGTTTCCAGGGCCCCAATGATTTCGGGTACAGCATAGTTGATGCTATTGGCAATATTTACGACCTGGTTCCTGAAACTTCCGGATCGCATGATGTGACTGCAAAGTGCAACAGCGTCGTCAATGTCGACGATGTTGCGATAGGCATGCTTCCACGCAAAAAAAAATTCACCGGTACGGATGTGCTGGGCAAAAAAGTTCAGGACGGTATGCGGATTCCGGGTACTCCCGGCAAGATTAGATAAACGAAAAATATGATAGTGCGGGTGCCGTTCTTCCAGCATCGTTTCCATTGCCAGTTTGTGGGCTACATAGGGCAGTTCCCGCTGGGAGGGGTCGTACACACTGCAGGTCCCAAAATAAACGACCGTTTTGTCTGCGTGTTCCCGGATCGTCTTTTCCAACAGCTGCTCTTCCCGCTCAAAAGCCGCTTTGTCCTGCGTGGTGGAATCAGATACGCCGGATGCAAATACCACGTAACGATCGTCCCTTGCAAACTCCTTAAATCCGCCTGCAACCAATCCACTGCCCAGGACCATGCTGTTGATTTTTTTAGTTGGCAAATGTAATCATTGGAGCCTATATAAAATAATTGAGCAAACCTCCTACATTTGAGGCCGAATACAACTGTATGGCTGCAGCATTTAATTATGGGATGGAGAAACTGTCGATAGAAAAAACCATTGCGTTGGCAAACGGAACTTTGAAGGGAACGCTTTCGGCAGAAGCGTTGGAAAAGATTCGCGCCAGCCAGCGTTTTGTCGACAATATGGTGGCTCAGAACACCACCGTATATGGAGTCAATACCGGATTCGGAATACTTGCCAATACAAAGATATCGGACGCGGACACCCGGACCCTGCAACACAAAATACTCCAGAGTCACAGCGTGGGTGTGGGAGAGCCGGCACCTGTTGATATTGCGCGGCTCATGCTCATCACAAAAATGCAGGCCCTGGCCCAGGGATATTCCGGCATCCGGCCGGAAACCCTGCAGCGCATCAACTGGCATATCGAACAGGATGTAATTCCCGTAGTGCCAGACCAGGGATCGGTGGGCGCTTCCGGCGACCTGGCTCCGTTGGCGCACCTTTTTTTACCGCTGATTGGCCTGGGAGAAGTTTTTTACCAGGGACGAAAACTCCCTGCTTCGGAACTGCTAAACCAGCACGGATTGACGCCCCTGCAACTGGGTCCCAAAGAAGGACTGGCACTGATCAACGGCACACAGTTTATATTGTCCTACGCAGTCAAAGCCGTCCAGCGCCTGCACTACTGTCTCGAAGCCGCCGATATCATCGGCGCTATGAGTCTCGAAGCGCTCACGGGCACCAAGTCGCCGTTTGACGAAAGATTGCATGAACTCAGGCCATTTGCCGGGTGCCGGCTCGTGGCACAGCGACTTCGTTTATTGCTCACCGATTCAGCCATCATGCGAAGCCATGTTGACTGTGGCCGGGTGCAGGATCCCTACTCGCTCCGCTGTATGCCGCAGGTGCATGGCGCCAGCCGCAATGCCTGGCTCCATTTGAAAGAACTTACCGAAACGGAATTGAACGCGGTAACCGATAACCCGGTTATCCTGGGAGAGGCAGACACCATCAGTGGCGGTAATTTCCACGGACAGCCATTGGCGTTACCGCTGGACTATGCATGTTTTGCCGCGGCCGAAGTGGGGAATATTTCCGACAGGCGCTGTTACCTGTTGCTGGAGGGGAAATGGGGACTTCCCTTGCTGCTGATGAGCAACGTGGGACTGAACAGCGGCTTCATGATTCCCCAGTATACCACGGCGGCCCTGGTTACAGAAAATAAAACCTTGTGTTTTCCCGCCAGCGCCGACAGCATCCCTACCTCACTCGGCCAGGAAGATCATGTGAGCATGGGCAGTATCAGCGGCCGTAAACTCAACAGGATTCTCGACAACCTGGAATTCATCCTGGCCATAGAATTGATGAGCGCCTGCCAGGCCATTGAGTTCCGGCGACCACTGCACAGCAGCGACATCCTTGAATATGCGCATAGCTATGTGCGAAAGTTTGTGGGCTTTGCCAGGGAAGACCGCATCTTTTCGGAGGATATTCACGGGATCCGGAACATCCTCCGCGATTTTTCATTTGTAGAGGAGCTGAACCGGTATGCGCAAAGGAAAGGAGTCCGTCTCAATAAGGGCTTTGAAGCCTTTGGTCTGTAAACGCGTCTTTTTCTACCCAAAAACTTGGTGGGATGTCACAACGGCCTGATGACTTTTTGAATGCGCTTGCTTAACTTGTGTATAAACTCATCGGTTTATGAGTACAGTCACATCCAGAAAATACGATGCCGAGAAATACAAAACACCTGTGGGGAAGCAACTTCAATGCAAAGGATGGGTACAGGAAGCCGCCCTGCGTATGCTGCTCAACAACCTGAACCCCGAAGTGGCAGAAAAGCCCGATGAACTGATCGTGTATGGAGGACGTGGAAAAGCGGCCCGCAATTTCGAAGCCCTGGACGACATTATCCGGTCGCTCAGGATCCTGGAAAACGATGAAACCCTGCTGATCCAGAGTGGTAAACCGGTGGGGATCCTAAAAACGCACAAAGACGCGCCACGCGTACTGATTTCCAATTCGCAGCTGGTTCCCAAATGGGCCGACTGGCAGCATTTTGACGAACTGGAAAAGAAGGGCCTGATGATGTATGGCCAGATGACGGCCGGAAGCTGGATCTATATCGGCTCGCAGGGCATCGTGCAGGGTACATACGAAACCTATGCGGCCGCCGCCAACAAACATTTTAACGGCAGCTTGAAGGGCACCCTGAACGTAACGGCAGGGCTGGGGGGCATGGGAGGAGCACAGCCCCTTGCGATCACCATGAACCAGGGTGTTGCCCTGATTGCAGAGGTGGAAGGCTGGCGCATCGAAAAAAGAAGGGAGACCCGTTATCTCGATCAGCATATTGCCGACGTCGATGATGCCATTGACCAGGCCCTGGAGGCCAAAAGGCAGGGGAAGGCGCTGTCCATTGGGGTGCGCTGCAATGCCGTGGAATTGCTGGAGCGCCTGTTGGCGAGGAATATTGTTCCGGACACACTGACCGATCAGACTTCCGCCCATGACCCGCTGATCGGGTACTGGCCGCATGAGATCAGTTATGAACAGGCGAAAATACTCAGGGAACAAAACCCCGAGCAATATATCGGCTACGCGTATCGCTCCATGTACCGGCATGTGGAGCTGATGCTGGAATTGCAGCGACGAGGTGCAATCACCTTTGACTACGGCAACAACCTCCGGGCCAGGGCTTTTGAAAAGGGATTGAAACAGGCGTTTGATTTTCCCGGTTTTGTACCCGCATATATAAGACCGCTATTCTGCGAAGGCAAGGGACCCTTTCGCTGGGCAGCCCTGAGCGGGGACCCGGAAGATATCGCGGTTACAGATAAACTGATCTCCGGGATGTTCCCCGATAATCATGCACTGCAACGTTGGCTGGCACTGGCGCAGGAAAAGATTGCCTTCCAGGGTCTGCCCGCCCGCATTTGCTGGCTGGGACAGGGCGAGCGCGAAAAAGCAGGGCTGGCTTTTAATGAGCTTGTCAAAACAGGAAAGGTCAAGGCACCCATCGTCATCGGCAGGGATCATCTCGACACAGGCTCCGTGGCAAGCCCCAACCGTGAAACGGAATCGATGCTGGATGGCAGTGATGCCGTCGCTGACTGGCCGGTACTAAACGCTTTGGTCAATACAGCTTCCGGTGCCAGCTGGGTAAGTCTTCATCATGGCGGCGGCGTAGGCATGGGATACAGCATTCATGCCGGGATGGTGATTGTGGCGGATGGCACCGATGAGGCCGCGGCGAGACTGGCCAGGGTACTGCGCAACGATCCCGGCATGGGCGTGATCAGGCATGCGGATGCGGGATACGATACAGCCATCCAAACTGCCGCCGCAAACGGGCTCGATATTAAATCCAGGCTGCGCGGTTCCTGACCGACCAGTGTCTGTAAAATATTTTTCCAGTGCCTCTGCGGCTAAAACAATTTGCCGCTGAAACACTAAAGGGATTCATTCATCATCAGCAGCATTCCCGCCGATCAGCTCCAGCAAAAAAAGAATTGGCTAACTTTCCGTCATGGCATCGATCCTGGTTACCGATATTCAGCAACTGGTCAATACGCGTACAGGCAGCGAGCCGCTCAGGGGCAAGGCGCTCTCGGAGTTGCCGTCTGTCAGTCATGCCTACCTGCTTATTGAAGACGATGAAATAGCAGGCTATGGCCCGATGTCGGAATTGCCACCGGCGGGTTCGCGTCCTGCGGAAATGATCCGGGCCGCCGGACAACTCGTATTGCCCTGCTGGTGCGACGCGCATACACACCTCGTCTTTGCGGGCAGCCGGGAAGGAGAGTTCGTGGACAAGATCAGGGGGCTGAGTTACGCGGAGATCAACGCCCGCGGCGGAGGGATCCTGAATTCTGCCAGGACGCTCCGGGAAACTTCACCCGACGATCTCTTTAACCAGGCCTGGTCGCGGCTGCAGGAACTGAACCGGTTGGGAACGGGCGCCCTTGAAATAAAAAGCGGTTATGGATTAACGGTAGAATCGGAACTGAAGATACTCCGCGTCATCAGGAAACTGCGGGAGAAGTCGGGCATACCCATCCGTTCAACGTTTTTGGCGGCGCATAGCTACCCGCCTGAATTCAGGGAAAATCACCAGGGATACATCGACCTGATCATACGGGAAATGCTGCCAGCGGTGGCAGGAGAAAAACTCGCCGATTACATCGACGTATTTTGCGAAAAAGGTTTTTTTAGCCCGGAGGAAACAGAAACCATCTGCCGGGCGGGCATGCAATACGGCCTCAAACCGAGATTGCATGTAAACCAGCTCCATTCCATCGGGGGCATTGAAACAGGCATCAGGTTGCAGGCGGTTTCGCTGGATCACCTGGAAATACTTAACGAGGAAGATATCCGCCGGCTGAGTAATCTGCAGGCAGCCGGCAGGGGTGAGGGGAATTGGAAAGGATTATGCACCCTCTTGCCAACGGCAGCCTTCTTCTTGCGCATGCCTCTGCAGCCCGCCCGTAAACTGATCGATGCCGGCTGCGCGGTGGTGCTGGCCTCTGACTATAACCCCGGGTCTTCACCCAGCGGCAATATGAACCTGGTGGTGGCTATGAGTTGCATACAGATGCAGATGCTGCCCGAAGAAGCCATCAATGCCGCCACCCTCAACGGGGCACATGCGCTGGAATGGGGCGATAAACTTGGCAGTGTCGCCCCGGGAAAAAAGGCCAACCTCATCTTTACCAAGCCTGTGCCCTCAGTCGCTTTCCTGCCCTATGCCTTCGGGTCCAATCTTATCGAGAAGGTAATGATCAATGGAAGGTTTTTGTCCTGATGCCTTGTATATTCGGCACAAAACTTGAAACAGGCTAGGCTCATGCTTTCAGCAAAGAAAAAACAGAAGCGGGATTTTATCGATGTGGTGACACAACGCAGCTCCGTTGTGTCCATTCAAGATAAACAGCAGGGGCTGTCCTTCCTGGTGGCTTTTTTTTCGGAGATAAGACCTTCCAGGGGCAAACCGAACGCCACGCAAAATATGCAATCGGCCATCAGCCAGTTGCATCAGCATCCCATCCTGCTCACCAACCTCCGGCATGCTTTGTTATCGCAGATGCTGGATACAGACCTTTCCGCCGCCCTTACTGAAAGTGGTATTCCGCTTGCACAGGGTTTCTGGCAGGAATTTTTTGGGAGATGGAGACATAAGCTCCTGCCGCCGCTGCAGAGTGAGCACGATTATTTATACGTAGTGAACCACGTTTTTTTCAGACGCACTGACTATCGCTGGGTGGAGTCTATCCCGTTTGAAACCTGGACCAGTTTTTTCGAACTGGTGGGTTTGTCATTTCATACCGGCGACAACCGGATCCGGCGTCAATTGGTGCGGGCGCTAAAGATGCTTTCCTTCCAGGTGGCTCAATTGGGCCTGGACAAGGAAGTATATAATTACCTCACGTCTGAACGACAGGCAAACAACCCCTTCCTGGATCAGAGCTACCTGGTGAGGGAACTGGAAGATGGTTTGAACAGGGAAAACGGTGATCCCTCTTTTGCGGATATAGTTGCCCGTTTGGAGGAGGTGTTGCAGCAATGTTATCAATGCATCGATAATATCCGGAGCGAACATGGGCAAAAAGGGACCAGCCTGCATCAAACCTATTCTTTATTTTTAATAGCCAACAAACTGGACCGGATGGCCATTGTAGTCGACATACTCGACGGCAACCACCAGTTCGACATGGAGAAATTTGTATCTTTTTTCCGGATCCTCGTAAGAAATGAGAATCGCAAAAACAGTATCCGCGAGTTTTTGTCGCAGTGCATGGGCTACCTGGCCTACCAGATTGCCGAACACAAGGGCTCCAAGGGCAGCAAATACATTACCAGCACAGCCGCCGAATACCGCGCCATGTTGGTGAGCGCCATGAATGGGGGGGGTATCATTTGCTTTGTTGCCATTGTAAAAAACCTGCTTTCCAACCTCGAAATGCCCATATTCTGGCATGGGTTCAGTTATAGCGTAAACTACAGCATCGGTTTTGTGCTGATCGAAGAAACGCATAGCACGCTGGCTACCAAACAGCCTGCCTTTACAGCCAGTGCGGTGGCCAGTTCCCTGGATGTGAGAAAGAACAAGCAGCAACCCAATCTCTATAACCTGGCTTTGACAGTAGCCAGGGTTTCGCGCAGCCAGATCGCGTCCTTCCTGGGTAACCTCATCATCGTATTCCCCGGCACCTACCTGCTGGCCTGGTTGTACGATTTTGCAGCGGGAAAAAAGATCGTGGAGGGGGACGCCGCAATGGCCTTGCTGAAAAGCCAGCATCCCTGGCAAAGCCTGTCGTTGTTATATGCCTGTAACACCGGTGTTTTCCTTTTCCTGAGCGGGATCATTGCAGGTTATGTGCAGAACAAGATCCAACACAATCATATCCGGGAGCGACTGAATACACATCCCCTGTTGAGTGTTACGTTATCCCCGGAACAACGCAGCCGCTTCTCCGGCTATATTGAACAGCATGCGGGCGCCATTGTGGGCAATGTGGCGCTGGGCTTTATGCTGGGTATGGCAGGACTGGTAGTAAAAATTTTCGGTATCCCTTTCGACATACGTCATATCACCATTTCCGCCGGGAACGCCTCCATCGCCGTGTATGGACTGGGTTTTTCGCAGATCAATCCCTGGTACCTGCTGACGGTGTTCCTGGGCATCCTGGGCATCGGGTTCTTTAATTTCCTGGTCAGTTTCTCCCTGGCATTCATCGTGGCCGTAAAGTCCCGTGGTGTGCGCATCCGGGACTATCCTGAATTTATCGGTATCCTGGGCCGTTACTTCCGGAAAAAACCGCTCGATTTTATACGACCGCCTAAACAGGCAACGGAGCCGGAATAATTATCTTTCCTTAAATTACCGCCCGATTAGGTCTGGAATCATCCGTCCGCTTCCTGGGTGAAACGCAGGATGGGGCAGGGCAATATTCCCCTGAAAAAGGAATCAAAAAATTCTATGCAACAGATTGTCGAATGTGTTCCCAATTTTAGCGAAGGCAGGGATATGCAGGTGATCCGGCAAATTACCGACGAAATAGAAAACGTGGAGGGCGTGAGATTGCTGAACGTGGACCCGGGAAAGGCCACCAACAGAACGGTGGTTACCTTTGTTGGCAGCCCCGAGGCCGTTGCCGAAGCGGCCTTCCGGGCCATCCGGAAAGCGGGGGAATTGATCGATATGAGCGGGCATCGGGGTGAACATCCGCGCATGGGGGCGACAGACGTTTGTCCCCTGATCCCGATTGCAAATATCTCGATGGAGGAAACCGCTGAATGGGCCAGGAAACTGGGTGCCCGGGTAGGGAAAGAGCTGGCCCTGCCCGTTTATCTATATGAGGAAGCACAACGCGATCCCGAGCGACGTAATTTATCGGTTATACGTGCAGGCGAATACGAAGGTTTTTTTAAGAAGATAAAACTGCCGGAATGGAAACCTGATTTTGGACCGGCCGAATTTGACGCACGTCGCGGGGCTACGGTCATCGGCGCGCGCGATTTCCTGGTGGCCTACAATGTAAATCTCAATACTACTTCGGTGCGGAGGGCCAATGCCATTGCCTTTGACGTGCGGGAGGCAGGGAGGGTGAAGCGCGAAGGACATCCCGTTACCGGCAAAATCGTAACCGATGAACAAGGCAAACCCGTGTCCATTCCGGGGAGCCTGAAAAAAGTAAAGGCCATCGGCTGGTTTATCGAGGAATATGGCATTGCGCAGATATCGATGAACCTGACCAATATTCGCGTAACACCCGTCCATATTGCCTTTGACGAGGTTTGCCGGAGGGCGGAGGCACGTGGCATGCGGGTTACGGGGAGCGAACTGGTCGGCCTCATCCCCCTGCAGGCCATGCTCGAGGCAGGAAAATATTTTTTAAAAAAACAGCAACGCTCGGCCGGTGTATCAGAAAAAGAACTTATCAAGACAGCGGTGCGCTCCATGGGTCTGGACGAACTGGCCCCCTTCAAACCCGAAGAAAAGATCATCGAATACCTGATGCGGGATCCATCGGACAGCCGGTTGGCGTCCCTGAGCCTCTCGGATTTTGCCGACCTGACCGCCAGTGAAAGTCCGGCGCCGGGCGGGGGCTCCATTTCCGCATATATAGGCGCGTTAGGCGCGGCCCTGGGCACGATGGTTGCCAACCTGTCTTCACACAAAAAAGGCTGGGACGATCAGTGGGAAACTTTCAGTGACTGGGCGGAAAAGGGGGAAACCTGCAAAAATGAATTGCTTCGGCTGGTTGACCAGGATACAAAAGCGTTTAATGGGATCATGACGGCCTTTGCCCTGCCAAAAACATCGGTGGAAGAAAAAGCCAGCCGCACAAGGGCCATCCAGGAAGCTACCAAAATTGCGATGGAAGTGCCCCTGAAAGTGATGCGACAGGCTTATGCCAGCTTAGAACTGCTGCGCGCAATGGCGGAATCAGGCAATCCCAATTCGGTATCCGACGCCGGCGTGGGAGCCCTCTGCGCCCGGAGCGCCGTGATGGGTGCGTTTTTGAATGTGCGCATCAATGCAGGAGGATGCGATGATCAGCAATATGTGGACGCGCTGCTCAAACAGGGTCGGTTGATACAGGAAAAAACCCTGGCGGCAGAAGAGGAAATACTAAAGGTCGTGAACGGGAAAATAGGACGATCGTACTGAGAAAAACTGCCCGGTACAGAACCATCATGAAACATCTCAAACTATACAACAAACAAGACGTTCTTTCCCTGACGCATATGCGACGTTTTGAAACAAAACTCGGAGAGGCCATCACGGTTATTTCAGATCCGCAGCACCTGGAGGAGTCCTTGCAACGTTCCACAGCCGAGTATGTGTTGTTGGGCATTCCCGAGGACCTGGGCGTAAAAGCCAATGGGAGCGTGGGCGGAGCCGATACTGCCTGGATCCCCTTCCTGCAGGCTTTTCTCAACATACAAAGCAACGATTTTTTATCCGGCCAGGAAATCCTGTTGCTTGGACATTTTGATTTTGGCGACATAGAATACCTGATTGAGACCAATGCCCATGGACAGGAAGAGAAAATAGAAGCTTACCGGCACGCGGTCCATACCGTGGACGACGAAGTAGAGAACCTGGTCAAGATCATCACCGCCTGTCAGAAGATTCCGGTTGTAATCGGCGGTGGACATAATAATGCCTACCCGCTGATCAAAGGCACGGCAAAAGGATTGTACAAAGCCGGCCTGATACCGCTGGCGCAGATCAATTGTGTAAACCTGGACGCACACACCGACTACCGGCCAGCCGAGGGACGGCATAGCGGTAATGCATTCCGCTATGCGGAGGAGGATGGATTTCTGCAGAAATATTGCGTAATCGGGGTGCATGAAAATTACATACCTCAAAATGTATGGATCGATATTGTCAACAATCCCTTTATCGACCTGATCACCTATGAAGATATTTTTATACTGGAGAAGAGAAACTTTACACAGGCCGTGGCGCATGCCACCGGCTTTACCGAGGAATCCTATATCGGACTTGAACTGGACCTGGACTCGATAG
>DATJYH010000259.1:0-4890 GCA_035499675.1 Puia sp. | reverse complement strand
CTGGGCACCTGGTTGCACAAAAAAACACCTGCCAGGATTTTTTCTTCCGGGGAAACATCGGGCAGGCAGTGTCCCAGCCGATAATAGCTGTACAGCATGGAGGACAATTGCTTCCTGTCCCGGGAACCCATTTGTGGATGTTGCCTGAAAAAATCCTTTAGCCAGGCTTGTAAGGGCATCTCCCCATGAAACGACCGAACTATGCTGGCGGCATAGCGCAGTTGATTGTCGAACTTCATCCGTCAAAATTATAAAGGGTTGATACCTGTTGACAGCTACCAACCCCTCTGTACAAAAATTAAAATGAACTACAGTTCAAGCAAGGCCTTGACCGGATCTTTTCCGAACAACAACTGGTCAGGATTTTCCAGCAGCTCCTTGACACGCACCAGGAAACTTACAGACTCACGGCCGTCAATGATCCGGTGATCATAACTGACGGCCAGGTACATCATGGGTCGCACCACCACTTGTCCATTGACCACCACGGGTCTTTCTTCTATCTTATGCATACCCAGGATTGCAGATTGTGGTATGTTGATGATCGGGGTGGACATTAAAGAACCGAACACGCCACCATTGGTAATGGTAAAGGTACCTCCCTGCATTTCTTCCATGCTGAGTTTATTATCCCGTGCCTTGGTGGCCAGTTCCACGACCTTTTTTTCAATATCGGCCATGCTCAGGCTTTCCGCATTTCGGATTACAGGCACCACCAGTCCTTTGGGGGCGGACACCGCGATGGAAATATCACAGAAATTATGGTATACGATTTCATCCCCGTCGATGTACGCATTTACCGCAGGCCATTCCTGCAATGCGTAGCAACAGGCCTTGGTGAAGAAACTCATGAAGCCCAGGTTCACTCCGTGCTTTTCTTTGAACTTGTCCTTGAATTTCGTCCGCAATGCCATGATATTGCTCATATCTACTTCATTAAAAGTAGTGAGCATGGCCGTCGTGTTCTTTGCTTCAACCAACCGCCTTGACACTGTTTTGCGAAGGTTGCTCATTTTTTCTCTCCGCAAGTCCCGGCTGAAGAGCGACTGCCCTGGCGTACGCCCCGGATGGGTAAGTGCTTCGAGCACATCATGTTTGAGTATTTTGCCCCCCGTCCCCGATGGAACAATGCTGGCTGCATCCATTTTTTTATCTGAAATGATGGCAGCTGCCACAGGTGTTGCCTTGATATCGTTGGAAACAGCCGTTACAGGTGCATTGGCAGTTTGTGGTTGGGGAGAAGCAACCGTTGTTGCCGCTGTTTTTTCCTGAGCAGGTTTTTCAGCTTCTGTTTTAACAGTGGCCGCTTGTCCGTTGCCGGATGCTTTTGTTGCGGGTTTGGGGGCTGTTTCATCAATCCGGGCAATGACATCACCGATCTTCAGGGTATCGCCCTCTTTCCCCAGGGTTTGAAGGGCGCCCGCCTGTTCAGCATTGACTTCAAAAGTGGCTTTTTCGCTCTCCAATTCTGCAATTACTTCATCGCGGTCAACATACTGCCCGTTGTTCTTGAGCCATTTTACCAAAGTTACTTCGCTGATGGACTCTCCCACAGCCGGAACTTTAATATCGATCATTTATCCTCCTTCTCCCTATGGGAGTGTTTATATTGTGTTTATCAATCTGGCAAATATAATGACTTCCTCTGCCTGCTGCCTTTCAGGCCGGGTTATTAAATTCCAAAGGCTGTTTCAATAATCTCTGCCTGTTCCTGTGCATGCACTTTGGCGAAACCCGTGGCGGTGGCAGCGCTCGGCTGGCGGCTGATAAACCCGTAACTGATACTTTTAAGGTTCATTTGGAGGTAGGAGGCCGCTCCCATGTTCAGGGGCTCTTCCTGGACCCAGAACCAGGTGGCCTTGCTATATTTCCTGTATAACGCCTCGATCTGGTTCAACGGCAATGGATACAACTGTTCAACGCGCACAATGGCTACATCGCTGCGATTATCCTTTTGTTTTCTTTCCGCCAGCTCGAAATATATCTTACCGCTGCAGAAAAGTACTTTTTTCACTTTGCCGGCATCTTCCACAAGCGCGTCATCCATCACCTCTTTAAAACCACCCTTTGTAAATTCTTCCATTTTTGAATAAGTGCCCGGATAACGGAGATTGGCCTTAGGCGAAAAATTGATCAATGGCTTACGGAATGGCCAGGCAAGCTGGCGCCTCAACGCGTGGAACAGGTTGGCCGATGTGGTAACATTGGTTACGACCAAATTCAACTCCGCGCACATTTGCAGGAATCTTTCCATGCGTGCGCTGCTATGCTCCGGACCCTGGCCTTCGTATCCGTGCGGCAACAAAAGAACCAGTCCATTCATACGTTGCCATTTTTGCTCGGAAGCAGAGAGAAACTGATCGATCATGATTTGTGCTCCGTTGGCAAAATCCCCAAACTGTGCCTCCCATAACACAAGGGTATTGGGGCTGGCCAGTGCATATCCATATTCAAAACCCATAACACCATACTCACTGAGCAGTGAGTTATATATCCTGAACTGCCCTGTGGCGCCGGGTATCCTGCTCAGGCGATTGTAGGATTCGTCCGTATTCTCATCGCGCAGCACGGCGTGACGGTGGGAAAAAGTTCCTCTTCGCACATCCTGTCCGCTCATGCGGACATCCTTGCCTTCGAGCAACAGGCTTCCATAGGCAAGCAATTCGCCCGATGACCAATCCAGCTTTTGCTCGTCTGAGAAAAGTTTGATCTTATCCTGCAATATTTTTTCCACTTTGCGCAGGGGCGTGAAATTGTCTGGCCATTTCATCATGGCATCAAACACTTTCCGCAGGTCGGCCTCGCTGATGGCCGTGGCCGGCGATTTGTCAAAATCGGCCGCTTTCGCCCGGCGCAGGCTTCTCCACCACAGTTCAGGCTGCTGGTAATTGTAAGGAAGCGGCTTCTGCTTGACTTCATCCAGTCTTTCCTGGAGGTCGGCCCAGAATTTCTTTTCCATGTCTTTTGCAAGGTCCTTCGCATCCGGCTCCCCGTTTTCTATGAGATACTGCGTATATACTTCCCTGGGATTGGGATGCTTGTCGATGAGCGCATACAAATGCGGCTGGGTAAATTTTGGATCGTCCCCTTCGTTATGACCGTGACGACGGTAACAGACCATGTCCACAAAAAAATCGGAATTGAATTCCTGCCTGTACCGCGTAGCGATTTCTGCGCATTTGACTACTGCCTCCGGGTCATCGCCGTTTACGTGCAATACCGGTGCATGCACGGCCGCAGCAAGAGATGTACAATAATCCGAACTTCTTGCATCATCAAAGTCGGTGGTGAACCCGATCTGGTTGTTGATGATAAAATGCATGGTACCCCCTGTATAGTATCCTTCGAGGTCGCACATTTGCAACACTTCGTATACAATGCCCTGGCCGGCCAGGGAAGCATCGCCGTGGATCAGGATAGGCAATATCTTGTCAAAGTCACTGGCATACATCACATCGGCCTTGGCCCTGGAAAATCCGACCACCACCGGGTCAACCGCCTCCAAGTGGGAGGGATTGGGCATAAGTTTGAGGTGAATGGTTTTATCAGTCGGTGTCTGTAATTCGCTGCCATACCCCATATGATATTTCACATCACCACTCCCCATGGTTTGGTCCGGGGTGGCGGTCCCTTCAAATTCGCTGAAGATCTGCTCGTAGGTTTTACCGAGGATGTTCGCCAATACGTTTAACCGGCCTCGGTGAGCCATACCCATCACGACTTCCTGCACGCCCAGGTCCGCAGCCGTGTTGACGATGGAATCCAGCGCAGCGATGGTGGTTTCTCCCCCTTCCAGCGAAAACCGCTTCTGACCGATGTATTTGGTATGAAGAAATTTCTCAAACATTACCCCTTCATTCAGTTTTTCAAGAATCCTCTTTTTCTTTTCAAGCGGGAGTGGCTTGAGAAAATTCTTCTCTATTTCGTTGGTAAGCCAATCGATCCTGACCTGGTCGCTGATATATTTGAATTCTATACCTACGCGGTCCGCATAGCATTTTTGCAGGTGCTGCAGGATATTCCGGAGCGAGGTAGTGCCCAGGCCGATCAGGTTACCGGCAAAAAAATTTTTGTCCATATCCTCATCCGTAAACCCGAAAAACGAGAGTTCAAGATTGGCGCCGCGGTCCTTACGCGGGCGGATGGGGTTGGTTTTGGCAATCAGATGACCCTTGTTGCGGTAACCCAGGATCAGACGGTAAGCTCCCAGTTCCTTCTTCCAGTCAACCCCGTCGGAGGTCTTCATTTGAACCTCTTTGCCCTGCACCGCTGTAACCGCCGCGCCGTTGCTGCCGTTCCGGCCCTGGGTCATGGCGAAATCAAAACCCTCAAAAAATTTTTTGAATTCGGGGTCCACACTCGACGGATCCTTCACAAATTCCTGGTACAAACTCTCTATATAGGAGGGAGACGAATTGGTGATGTATTGAAAATCCTTCATGAGAAGAGGCTTTTAAATCGGAACACAAATATCGGTGAAAATCATCACAGAAACACAGTATTTTGCCTTTGAGCCAGAGCCAGTTAGGCATCGTTAAGAATATCCGGGAATTAACCTCCGCATGCTGTTCCGGAGCCCATCCGGCATGGTTTGGCAAGGGCCCTGCCATGGTATTTTTAAAAATACCCCCGGCTTTTTTCAGATTTACGTGCATTTCCCCTACCTTTGCCGTCCTAAATTTTCAGATTACATGGCTAATCACAAGGCTACCAAGAAGGATGTCCGCCAGGCGGCTAAGCGCCGGGACCGCAACCGCTATTATGGCAAAACCACGCGTAATGCGATACGCGACCTGAAAGAGATCAAAGCGAAGAAAGAAGCCGGGGAGAAACTGCCTGAGGTGGAATCCATGATCGACAGGCTGGCTAAAAAAGGTGTTATACACAAGA
>DATJYH010000258.1:0-3499 GCA_035499675.1 Puia sp. | reverse complement strand
TTGCCCCAGGTATCCTGCTACCTTGGTCATGCCCGCGCCGCCCTCCCTCCAGGGGGCTACCTCGTCATTGGCACCTTCTCGAATAATGGCCCGGACAAATGCAGCGGTCTCCCCGTTCAGCGATACACTGAGGAAACCTTGGCCCGGGAACTACATAACGGCTTCAATAAAATCAAATGCATCGCCGAAGACCATCAGACGCCCTTCCACACTGTCCAAAACTTCCTTTTTTGTTCCTTTAAACGCGCATAGCATTTAAATGCCATTCACGCTACATGGATTCCTCTAATGTTAAACAAATTCACCTTATTGAGAGATATAACTCAATTGTATTGGATAGAATATTAGGCACTTAATTCCGTAATGAGGTCAATTCCCCTACGAAAAGGTTCGAGAAGTTTCCAGTCCGGTGCACTTTGAATTTCAGCAGCCTGAAGGAGCTCACGTAAGTGGGCTCTTTTTTGTCGGAGCAAATGTGCCAACAATATCATAACAGGCTTAAAAAAGTTATAGAACCTGTTGCCCCCTGCATTGTTTTCCCTGATCCTGTTTGGATGGTTCCATCGTTCGGCACTCCCGATCCAACAATAAAAAAAGCCCCGGATAACCGGGGCTTCTGATTCAATGTAAACAAATATCAATATCTGTTTTGATTGTAGCTGTCGCGGTTGTTAAAATTGCGGGCCGGTCTTTCCTCTTTAGGCCTTGCTTCGTTTACCTTGATCGTCCTGTTCCCGATGGTTGCTCCATCCAGTTCAGCAATCGCCTTTTTTGAAGCAGCCTCATCAGGCATTTCAATAAAACCAAACCCACGGGATTGGCTCGTTATTTTATCCATGATGATTTTGGCGGAAGTTACTTCGCCATAACGTGCAAAAAATTCTCTTAAGTCTTCATCCTGTACGTTGAAGCTTAAATTAGAAACATAAATGTTCATACTTAACAATTAAAAAGTAATAGATATGAGAAAAGCAAACAATGTAGAGTAAAAGAAATCCTGATGGTTAGGCGGGATAAATTAACAGATACAAATGCAGAACTCAAATTAACAAAGCGAAGGTACAGCTTCTCAGCGAGGCAACCAAATAAATTATGCCGTGGCAGGTAACGGTATAATATAATCGAAAGGATGATGCGACCAGGCTGGCGGATGATCGAGCGTAATCGCATCGACGTAACGTTTCAATAAACCGATGTTGTCAAACATTCCATGCTCTTCGATGACTTTATAGGATGTTCACGGAATGGCAACCGACTTCGACATAATAATGGCCCGGCTGGAACAAAAATAACTCCATGGAGTCGATGCTATTTCTCCCGGGCGGGAAAAACCCACAAGTGAAGGACAATCGTTTTTTTTCGTCCTCATTCGACAAGGATGTCCCCGGCAAGTCTGATGGTTGACATTGTAATCAATGAAAGCTTTAAATTATTTACCAACACCCGCAGGCTTAAAAAAATATCTGCCGGCAGCGTGGTGATGGTCCACAACCTGTACCCTTATCAAATGAATTGAATATCGTTGCTTTATTTTGAAGTGCGTACCTTTAACCCGCATATTGCCTCGTCATCTCTCCTTTAACTTTCTCAATCTGAAAATCACGACCAACACCGTTCTCGACATCCTTTCGCATTGGCGCAATTTTTTTTACAGGAACAATGCCTTCAGGAACTATGGTAGCGAAGAACCGCTGCGATCCGAACTGTATAGCCTTGATCAATTAAATCGCCACGGGGCGGCATTGGCCGCAGCGCATAAATTACTGCCACGCAAATGCCGCGATCAGCTTTTGAAAAGGTTGGACGATAATGAGCATATCCTCAAGGAGGTCCGCAACATGCTGGTTGAAAGCTTAGGATCGGAGAGAACGGTCACCCCAGCTGCCGAATGGCTGCTGGATAATTTTTATCTCATCGAGGAGCAGATCCTTATCGCTCGCAGCCATCTGCCAAAAGGCTATAGTGAAGGTTTGCCATGTTTGGCGGGTGGTAATTCCCGCGGGCTTCCCCGCGTATATGACATTGCACTGGAGATCATTTCGCACAGCGACGGCCGGGTGGACGAGGAGAGTCTCAACAGTTTCGTGGCCGCCTATCAAACTTCCACGCTTCTGACCCTTGGAGAATTGTGGGCGATCCCGATCATGCTGCGCCTGGCCGTGATCGAAAACCTGCGCAGGGTCGCCGGCAAGATTGCATTGGACCGCATCGACGACAACCTCGCCAATTACTGGGCAGAAAAAATGACGACCATCGCCAGGGAAGATCCGGCCAACCTGATCCTTTGCATCGCCGAGATGGCCAGGTCCCGGCCGGTCCTGGATAGCCCGTTCGTGGCCGCTTTTACACGGAAATTGCAGGGTAAGGGTCCGGCGGTCGCTTTGTCCCTTACATGGATGGAGCAGCAACTTTCGGCAGTTGGAGGCAGCAGTACGGATCTTGTCCGGCAGGAAAATCAAAAGCAAGCCGCTGACCAGGTCTCTATCCGCAACAGTATCGGCACTCTCCGCGTCATCAGTGCTACGGACTGGCGCGATTTTGTGGAAACCCTCAGTTCGGTGGAGAATATATTGCGAAAAGATCCCGCCGGAGCCTACTGGCGGATGAATTTCGCAACCAGGGACCGGTACAGACATGTCGTGGAATCCATTGCAAAGATCTCTGCCTTGTCGGAAACAGAGGTCGCCATGAAAGCCCTGGAGCTGTCTGGGCAAAGCAGCAATCCGGCGGCACCAAATATAAAGGAAGAAAGCGTCAAAAGGCATGAACATATCGGATACTTTCTCATCGACAAGGGTCGGAGACAGACCGAGCGGGCGGCACAGGTCCGCTATTCACCGCGACGGCGGCTTCTTCATTCCTTTCGACGCTTCCCATTAACGGTATACCTTCTTTCCATATTCGTGCTGACCATGGTGCCGGCAACAGGCATGTGGTATGTTGCTTATAAGTATGGCGGACATCATAGCTGGCTGCATTGGCTGACCGCGCTTTTGAGCCTCAGCGCGGCGGCGCAACTGGCTGTCGCCCTGGTCAACTGGTTGTCAACCCTGCTGGTGAAGCCGGAACTTCTGCCCTCTATGGACTTTTCCAAGGGTATACCTGCTCAATACCGGACACTCGTTGCAATACCCACCCTGCTCAGCAGCGCCGCGGACATCGCTTCCATGCTGAAGGAACTGGAAGTGCGATACCTTGCGAACCGGGATGCCCATCTTCATTACTGCCTGCTGACTGACTTCCCCGATAGTGACAAGGAAGTCCTTCCGGATGACCCGAGCCTGCTTAAACAGGTCCTCTCCGGCATCGTGGCACTGAATGAAAGATACAGTCCCGAAGAATATGATCTTTTTTTTCTTTTTCACCGGCCCAGGACCTGGAACTCACAGGAAAAAAAGTGGATGGGGTATGAGCGAAAGCGGGGAAAGCTGGCTGCACTGAACGCATTTTTGAGGAGCGGCGATAAAAATGAATTTTCGGTGGTCGAAGCTGACACCTC
>DATJYH010000257.1:0-3958 GCA_035499675.1 Puia sp. | reverse complement strand
CCTTTGATAGAATGGATATTGGAGTTGACGAGGTTGTCGCTGTGGTTGGTACCCGCGCTCAGGTTGGCATTTGCGGTAAGTTCTTCGCCGGATTTCGGAAAGGTATGTTTGTAGCTCAACTGGCCACCGTGGTTGTTAAATACGGTATTCGTATTGGAAAGTCGCTGGGTATACGAGCTGACGGTGCCGGTCGGGTACAGCGTGTCAACATAGATGTCGCTGTTTATGTAGGGTGTAAAGGTTCCATGCACGATCACACCCGACAATGAGAGGGTGTTCCGGTTGTCAATAAAATAATCCACGCCCGCCCTGCCGAAGAGGAAATACCCTTCGTTTACGCTGTTGTCATATTGTTGCAGGCTGTCGGCATACCGCAGGCTGCTGTCGGGCGAGGTTGGTTGCGCATATGTATACCTGTTAGTAGTCCCGGGGGAAATGGATTTGCGCTGGCCGAAGTTGGCATTCACAAATACATTGAATTTCCCCTGTTTTACGTTCAGATCACCTCCCACATTGATCTTGCCCCGCATGTCCACACCGGCGCGCAGATTGCCGTTGTACCCGGCCTTGCGGTTCTTCTTCAAAATGATATTCAATATTCCCGACGTACCCCCGGAAGCATCGTACTTGGCGCCGGGGTTGGTGATGATCTCGATGCTTTGTATGGCATCTGCCGGGATCTGGTCAAGCGTAAGGGTAGTGGGCAAGCCATCTACCAGGATGGTTGGCGTACTGTTTCTCAGCGTTACATTGCCATCTATGTCCACGGCTACGGAAGGAACATTTCTCATCACATCCACGCCCGTGCCGCCCTGGGCGGAGATATCCTTTTCCACATTGTAAACTTTCCTGTCAACACCCAGTGAAATCAGTGGTTTGCTGGCGGTTACTGTCACCTGGTCGAGTGTTTGTGCATCTGCTGTTTCCAGCTTGATGTTGCCAAGGTCTTTGTCCACCCCGTTCAACGCCTGCTGCATGTCGCCCTGTGCCCCCTGTTTGGGCATATGCAGGTCAAAAGAAACTTTCTGGTCGTATGCTTTATAGCCTATAGCGGTCACCTTTAACCGAAAATTGCCGAAAATGGGAAGGTTTTCCAGGCTGAAATCACCATGTTTCCCCGTAATCATACCCGCTATGGCCACATCCTTGGCCTTGCGGGTAGCCGTGTCAAATTTTGAGCGCACCAGCTGAACCGACACGCCATCGATCCCCTTGCCCGTTTTGGCATCCACCACTTTCCCATAAAAATGGCCGATACTGGGCACCTGCCCGCCTCCCGGTCTTCCCTGTCCACCGCCGGGGAATTGTGCAAAACCGCAAAGCATAATCCAGCAAAAAAAAGCCAGCAACGAAAGTTTCTTCATGTATAAATAATTCATGTGAGGCACAAATCTCCGTTCAAAATTCGAGCAGTACGAGTTGATTCTGTACGGACGGTATGATTATCGATATGGAAGGGTCAAAAACCAATCGTTTTTTTTATTTAACTAACAGGGTAATAAGGATTTGCAATACACCGATCAGGAAGCCAA
Organism: Puia sp.; assembly: GCA_035499675.1. Classification (GTDB taxonomy): domain Bacteria; phylum Bacteroidota; class Bacteroidia; order Chitinophagales; family Chitinophagaceae; genus Puia. The sequence goes on along the minus strand of DATJYH010000257.1, from coordinate 2,426 downwards.
GAGCCGCCCCGATCACTTCTACAAACCTGAATTCCTTGGTAAGAATCCGGTTCAGCATTTCTTCCAACCGGTCAGACGAAAAGTTAACGATTTTTTCGGTAACAATCCTTTCCAGGTCCAGGTCGTGTTTGATATTATTCACATAGGTCTTCATGATCTCCGGGAACAATGCTTCCAGTTCCTGCATAAAAACTGCCTTTAGCTGCGTGATGGTCTTGTCGCCGATGAACATAGAGATAACAGGCATCGATTGCTTGAGTTTGTTGCGCAAAAAATCTTCGATGTGCCGGTCCGCCAGCGGAAGGATTTTTTGCACATTCTCCGGGTTGGTAATGGTACGTTCAATTTCTCCGAATGAGAGCAGTTCCTGGCCCACAATTTTGCCCAGGCTTTCGGCGATCTGTTTCTGGCGCTTTGGAAAAATGCCCTGCAGGGTTATTCCCAGAAATTTTTTTGGCTCGTGGGGGTGGAACAGCAGTTTCAGCGCCATCCAAATGGTCAGCCAATGTATAAACGCCGAGATAAACGGGATCGAATACAGCCAGGGATTCATGCCTCAATCATTTTGACCTGCAAAGAAACAGCAAAACAATCAGGACACAGAACAGATAACAATGTTTTTGATGCAAATCCATTTTCTATTAGCTTTGCGTCTCAAACGGTGACTGTAGCTCAGTTGGTTAGAGCATCAGATTGTGGTTCTGAGGGTCGTGGGTTCGAGACCCATCAGTCACCCGGAGCGCCGGTGCGGAAGCACTGGCTTTTTTTTGGTTGACAGATGACAGAGCATCTAATGATCAGTTTAGACATAGTCTTGAAGGTCAGGGGTTGGGAAACCGGGACGTGGGATTCAGCGCGCGAGCAGGGCAATTTCGAAAAAATTTACCATTCCTGACCCCAACATACAACGCCCTCCCGAAGGCCTGTTATCCGCCTTCGCCAAGGCTATGGCGGACGCAGTCTGTCATCTGTGAGCTGTCAACTAACCGCACTCATCCCCGCCATTCCTCCGTTTAAATAAAACCCCTTCAAGAGCTTGTTAATAATGCCTTGTTTTACAACATCCTTTTTAAATTATCGTTATTTTTGGTCAGTATGTCTAAAGTGCTTAAGTATATGATCAACAAAAGAAATCTACCCGTACTGGTATTGGTCCTCGCCGCAAGTATTGTAGTGGCATTCCGTACACTCGCGTTTAATGAAAATCCTCCCACCAAATACGAAAAGATCCTCCGCAACGTGGGGGAAATGCTGGAAGAAATTCATTACAGCCCCAAGACCATCAACGACGCATTTTCAAAAGAAGTTTTTTGGAAATATCTCTCGGAGGTTGACCAGGAAAAAAAGGTTTTCCTTCAGTCCGATATAGATGCATTGCGTACGCGTTTTGAAACCAAGATTGATGATGAGATCAATGGCAGAGTGCCCATCCAGTTTGTTCCTACCGTGAATGACATCTACAAAACCAGGCTGGTTGAAACGGAAGTCTTGTACCGGGAAATTCTTTCCCATCCCTTTGATTATTCCAAAGATGAATATGTAGATCTGAACTACGATAAACTTGAATTTCCCAAGGACCAGGCCGAGCGCAAAGAAGCACTGCGCAAAAGACTAAAATACATCGCACTTGAAAGATATGCCGACCTGCTTGATCAGCAGGAAGCGAACAAACACAAACCTGACTTTGTGCCCAGGTCCAATGAAGAGCTGGAAAAAGAAGCCAGGGACAAGGCCCTGAAAACGATGGACCGCTTTTACGGGCACTTGAAAGTAAAAGCGAACGACGACGACCGGTTCAACGAATTTGTGGAAACAATTGTGCAGTGCATGGACCCGCATACCGATTATTTCCCGCCGGTTGAAAAAAGATCTTTTGACGAAGATATGAGTGGCCGTTTCTTCGGGATCGGCGCATCACTGCGTGATGACGACGGAAATATCAAGATCGCCACGCTGCTCACGGGCAGCCCTGCCTGGAAATCCGGTCAGGTAAATGTGGGCGATGTCATCATCAAAGTGGCCCAGGGAAACCAGGAGGCAACGGATCTCACCGGTTACCTGGTGGAAGACGCGGTAAAACTGATCCGTGGCGCCAAAGGCACAGAAGTAAGGCTGACGCTGAAAAAAGCGGACGGATCTGTTAAAACCATCTCCCTGATCCGGGATGAAATTGTGCAGGATGAAAAGTTTGCGCGGAGCGTGATCGTCAACAGCGACAAGGGTAAGATCGGTTATATCTTCCTCCCCGAATTTTATGCGGATTTTGATAACCCCAAAGGGAACCGCTGTTCGATTGACGTTGCCCGTGAGTTGATCAAACTCAAGGAACAAAAGGTGGATGGGGTAGTACTCGACCTGCGCAACAACGGTGGGGGTTCGCTCTATGATGTGGTGCAGATGGTAGGCCTGTTCATCGACCAGGGGCC
>DATJYH010000256.1:0-7035 GCA_035499675.1 Puia sp. | reverse complement strand
AGCCCCTGGTTCAGAATTTGCGCATGACCTTATCCATTTCCGTTATGATCCGGTCGTTTTGCAGGTTGCCCAGGCTTCCTTCATGGGTGTGCCGGAGTTCTTTCCGGTAATCGTATTGAAAATCACCCTGTTCAATTTTATTGCCGACCTGTTTGTAGGCTTCGCGGAAGGGAACACCCTGGTTAACCAGTTCGTTTACCGCTTCCACGCTGAACAGGTATTTGTATTTTTCCTCGTCGACGATATGTTCACGAACCCGGATGTTTGAAAGCATGAGCCCGGTCATTTGCAGGCAGGCTTTTATCGTTTCGATAGCGGGAAAGAGGATCTCCTTGGTAAGTTGCAGGTCCCTGTGATAGCCCGAGGGCAGGTTGTTGATCAGCAGGGTCAGTTCATTGGGAGTGGATTGTACCCGGTTACATTTTGCACGAATCAGTTCAAAAACATCCGGGTTCTTTTTATGGGGCATGATACTGCTGCCGGTGGTCAACTCATCGGGAAAAGAGATGAATCCAAAATTCTGACTCATGTACAGGCAGCAGTCCATGGCCAGTTTGCTCAGGGTGCCTGCCATGCTGCCCATGGCGGCAGCTACTACTTTTTCAGTTTTACCGCGGGTCATTTGCGCATATACAGCATTGTAGTTCATGGTTTCGAACCCCAGGATCCGGGTGGTAGCCGACCTGTTTAAAGGAAACGAGGAGCCATAGCCTGCACCGCTGCCCAGCGGATTTTTGTTGGCAATGTGGTAAGCGGCAGACAACAGTTCGAAGTCGTCCACCAGGCTTTCCGCATACGCGCCAAACCAGAGACCAAAAGAGGAGGGCATGGCGATCTGCAAATGGGTATATCCCGGCAGCAAATGCTCCTTGTATTTTTCGCTTTGAGATATCAGCAGGTCAAACAGTTGTTTGGCCTCGTCGCGGATCTGTAATATCTCCGCGCGCAGGTATAATTTAATGTCAAGCGCCACCTGGTCGTTCCGGCTACGGCCACTGTGGATTTTTTTTCCAGCTTCGCCGATACGGGCGGTGAGCATGGCTTCTATCTGCGAGTGAATGTCCTCCGAACTTTGATCGATGCTGAACTCACCCTTGCGGATGGATTCCATTATCCTGTTCAACTCTTCCCGGATCTGCAGAAATTCTTCCCGGCTCAGCAAGCCCACTTCCGACAACATTTCTGTGTGGGCCAACGAACCCTGCACATCATAGGAAGCCAGCAACAGGTCGAATTCCCTGTCCCTGCCCACGGTAAATTCCTCGATCCGTGCATTGACCGGGCCACTGTCTTTTTGCCAAAGTTTCATATCTCGTTATCGGGCGGGATGACTATTGCGGATGACCCTGCCTGTTTTAGTTAAATAAATTCGTTCAATAAGTTAATATATAAATCGATCCCTTGTTTTATTTCGTCCAGGTAAATGTATTCATCGGCGGTATGGCTCCTGGCTGAGTCGCCCGGGCCCATCTTGAGGGCCGGGAAGGGCATCAGGGCCTTGTCGGAGGTGGTCGGGGACCCGTAATATCCCCTTCCGAGCGCAATGCCTGCCCTGACCAGGGGGTGGTCCAGCGCAATGGAAGTTGACTTCATCCGGGTGGTGCGGGGTTTGAACTGGCTTTTCAGGTTGTTCTTTAACGCGTCGAGGATCTCTTCAAAACTGTACAGTTCGTTCACCCGGACGTCTATTACATATTTGCACTGCGCCGGTACCACGTTGTGCTGGCGGTTTTCGGTTTCTATAACAGTAACGGTCATGCGCGATTCACCAAGCAATGGGCTCACGCGGTCAAAGCGGTAGTGCCGTATCCAGTCAATATCGTCCAGCGCCTTGTACAGCGCATTCTCCCCTTCATTGCGGGCGGCATGCCCCGGCCGGCCGGTGGCCGTGCAGTCGATCACCATGAGCCCGCGCTCAGCGACTGCCATTTCCAGGCGGGTAGGTTCGCCCACGATCCCGAAATCAATCTGGCCCAGGTAGGGCAATACCAGTTCGATGCCGTTCACGCCACTGATCTCCTCTTCCGCGCTGGCGGCAAATACCACGTTGTGGTTGAGGTTTTCCTGGTCATAGAAATAAAGGAATACCGCCATCAGGCTTACCAGGCATCCGCCGGCATCATTGCTGCCCAGCCCGAAGAGTTTGCCGTCCTTTTCAACCGGGGTGAAGGGATCCATCGTATAGCTTTTGTTCGGCTTTACGGTATCGTGATGGGAATTGAGCAGGATGCTCTGTTTGGACGGGTCATAGAATTTGTTCTTTGCATAGATGTTATTGCCCACCCTCGAAAAGGGAACTCCGTGGTGCTCAAAAAATGTCCCGATGATCTCGGCAGTATCGTTTTCCTCTTTTGAGAAGGAAGGCGTGGCGATGAGCTTTTTTAACAGGTCAACCGCGTCCGCATGCAGTATGGATAGGTCAGTGTTTTTCATGGCTGATGGTAGTGCCCGCCTTGTTTGAAATAAGTTGTTGCAATTGTTCCGCCTTGCCGATGATCACCTGTTTCACGCCGCTGTCCAGGGCACTAAAGGCGTTGTCAATTTTAGGGATCATACCGGCAAAGATTTTTTGTTCCGATTTGAGTTGTTCATAGTCTGCGGGATGAATGGAGGGAATCACGCTGGTTTCGTCGTTTACGTCGAGCAATACCCCGCTTTTTTCAAACGAATATACCAGGCTCACTTCATAGATCCTGCTGCATGCTTTGGCAATTTCCTGCGCAATGGTGTCAGCATTGGTGTTCAGCAACTGTCCCTGGCCGTTATGGGTGATCGGCGCAATGACCGGGGTAACGCCGGTTTGCAGCAACTGTTCCAGGCGGTCCGCATTGACCTGGTCCACATCACCCGCAAAGCCATAATCGATCGACCCTTTTTTTCTCTTATGGGCCAGCATGATATTTCCATCTGCCCCGCAAAAACCCATCGCATCACAATGCCGGGCCTGCAGCAGGGCCACAATATGTTTGTTGATGTACCCGGCATACACCATGGTAACCACTTTCAGGGTAGCCTCGTCCGTGATCCTCCGGCCTTCCACCATTTGCTGGGGGATATTCATCTGTTCAGCCAGCGTGGTAGCCAGTTTGCCACCACCATGGATCAGTATTTTTTTTTCCTTTACGGCGGCAAATGAGGCGAGAAATGCAACCAGTTTTGTTTCATGGTCGATGATCTGGCCCCCGATCTTTATGACAAATAATTTTTCCAACGCAGTTATGACTTTGTTTGCAAAATGTCACTTAATACCGCCTGCGCGGCCCAAACCCGGTTACCGGCCTGTCGGGTTACGATGCTGTTGGGTGAATCCAATACCTCGTCACTCAACTCCACATTCCTGCGTACAGGCAGGCAATGCATCACCCTGGCGTGGTTGGTCAGTTTTATTTTATCGCCCGTCAGCATCCATTCGGGATCGTTGCAGTAAATTTTTCCATAGTCATGGTAGGTACTCCAGTTCTTGACATATACAAAATCGGCGTTTTGCAGCGCTTCGTCCTGGTCGTGGGTAATGTGAGCGCCGCGGGTAAAGGCCTGGTCCAGCTCATAGTCATCCGGGTGGGCGATCACAAAATCCGCCTCCCCCCAGGCATTGACCCACTGCGCAAAACTGTTTGCAACGCACTGAGGAAGGGGTTTTACATGCGGTGCCCAGGTCAGCACGATTTTTGGTTTTTTCCCGGTCCTTTTTCCCGACGCATCACTGCCATCCTCCAGGCTTTCACTGATCGTCAGAATATCCGTCAGGCTCTGCAGGGGATGGAGTGTGGCGCTTTCGAGGCTTACCACCGGTATGCCTGAATATTTTATAAACTGTTTGATAAAAAGTTCGCTGTAGTCATCTTCCTTATTCTGTAAAGACGGAAAAGTACGGATGCAGAGGATGTCAAAATATTTTCCCATAACGGGGGCAGCATCCTTTACATGCTCTACCGTGTTTCCGCTCATGATGGCTTCTTCTTCAAATTCCAGGGCCCATCCATCCTTGTCAACGTTGAATACGATGGGCTCCATCCCCAGGTTCTGGGCAGCAACCTGCGTACTCAGGCGTGTACGCATGCTGGGGTTGAGGAACAGCAGTCCCACGCGTTTGTGCAACCCGAGATTTTTGTCCCGGAAAGGGTCGCCTTTGTACTGAAGGGCCTTTCTGACCAGTGCATTGATGTCTTTTACATCCTGTACAGAAATAAAATTTCTCATGTTCAGTTAACGAGCTTTGGTGATGAAACCATGTCCCCGATTTCTTCCCGGATTGCTTGGAGGAATTCATCCGCTTCCGTTTTTCTCAGGGCCAGCGATGGCAGGAGCCGGATTACATTCGGTTTGGCCTCGCCGGTAAAAATATGATGATGGAAAAGGAGATTTTTGCGCAGGTCTTTTAAAGCCTCCGGAACATCAAAACCGATCATCAACCCCCTGCCGCGTACCTGCTGCAATTCCGGAATTTTCCGGAGTTCCGCCTGTAAATGATCGCCGGTGTTTTTTGCCTGCTCCATGAGGTTTTCCGATTCAATGACTTCCAGCACCGCAAGGGCGGCGGCACAGGCCAGGTGATTGCCACCAAAAGTTGTACCCAGCATGCCATGTTTGGCCTTCAGGTGCGGGGCGATGATGATGCCAGCCACCGGGAAGCCGTTGCCCATGCCTTTGGCCATACTATAGATATCAGCATCCACACCGGCATAATCATGGGAGAAGAATTTCCCGCTGCGACCATATCCGCACTGTACACTGTCTGCAATAAACACCGCGTTGTACTGGCTGCAAAGCGAACGAATCTTTCTTAGAAAGGATTCTTCCGCCACATGAATACCTCCCACACCCTGTATCCCCTCCACAATGACGGAGGAAACCTGGTCGCCCTGCGCACGGAAACAGGCTTCCAGCGAAGCCTCATCGTTGAAGGGTAAAAAGATCACATTGTCCGTTTGATTGACCGGTGCCACAATGGCCGGGTTGTCGGTCGCCGCAACCGCCAGCGAGGTCCTTCCATGAAAGGACCTTTTGAAAGCGATGATCTTTTTGCGACCGTTGTGGAAGGAGGCTAGTTTGAGCGCGTTTTCGTTGGCTTCCGCGCCGGAGTTGCAAAGAAACAACTGGTACTCCTTCCTGCCGGAAACCTTCCCGAGTTTTTCGGCCAGTTCCTCCTGCAGGGGGATCCTTACTGAATTGGAGTAGAACGCCACTTTGTTAAGCTGCCTGCTGATTCGCTCCACATAATGCGGGTGTGTGTGACCGATAGAAATTACGGCATGACCTCCATAGAGGTCCAGGTACTGCAGTCCCTGGTCGTCCCATACACGTGAGCCCTTCGCTTTTTCGATGGTAATGGGGTTGATCGGGTATACATCAAACAGGTTCATAAGTCCAGGTATTTACATTCAATTATTCTTGATCACCGTGGGGGATAGTTATGCTGTCCCCACGCGCAATTCAGCTCCATCTGCGTTCCTAAAACGCGCTTGCTTTTAATTCCAGGCCTGCTGTTTCTTCCAGTCCAAACATCAGGTTCATATTCTGCACCGCCTGGCCGGAGGCGCCCTTCAGCAAATTATCAATAGCCGAATGGATCACCACCAGGCTGCTTCCCACTTTTTCCAGCTGCAGCACACATTTGTTGGTATTGACCACCTGCTTGAGCGCAATGGCCTGCATGCTCAGCAGCGTAAAGGGGTGATCGGCATAGAACGCTTCGTACAACTGCACCAGCGCATCCAATTTTATCTCGCAACGGATCTGTGAACTCACGAATATACCCCGGGCAAAATCGCCACGCCATGGAACAAAGTGTATCCCCGCCTCGTCCTCGTCTGTCGCGGGGTTGTCGGGGAAGTTAGCCTGCAGTTGGTTCAGGGATTGATGTATTTCCTTCAGGTGCTGGTGGGTCAGTGTTTTGTATGCCTGTATGTTGTTCGTCCTCCAGGAAAAGTGCGAGGTAGCGGTCAAGCTCTGCCCCGCGCCGGTGGAACCGGTAATGCCCGTAGTATGCACCTCGTGCAACAAGCCTGCCTGTGCGAGAGGCAGCAGGCCCAGCTGAATGCCGGTGGCAAAACATCCGGGATTGGCAATATGATGTGCATCCATGATGGCAGCCTTGTTCAACTCAGGCAAACCATATACAAAAGGATGGCCGTTGCGTGATGGCCGCTCGCCGTTGTGATGCAGGCGATGGTCTTGTGAAAGATCGATGATCCGCGTACCATGCAACCGTGCGGCATGATCCTGCAGGAATTGTTTCGCTTCTCCATGTCCCAGGCAGAGAAAACACACATCTGCTGCTTCACTCAATTCATCGGTGAATACCAGGTCTGTTTCCCCCAGCAGGTCGGTGTGTACTTCATGAACAGGTTTCCCCGCATTGCTCTTACTATGTATGAAAGCGATGTCAGCGTAAGGGTGATGGAGCAGGATCCTGATCAGCTCACCCCCGGTATAACCCGCCCCGCCAATGATGCCCGCTCTCACCACCCGATCTTGCCGGGCATCGGCCAGCAGCGGCGAGCCCTGCGTGGGTTTTTTCTTATGCAAATCATTTTTCATAATGTCTTCTTTTAATCCAGGTTGGTCCTGTCGTGCTGCGTGGATGGCTGTGATGACAACAGGAATTCAATGGCCTGGTCTCCGTCGTTGACGATCCGGTGCCTGTGCCCGGCCCGGATATGGATACCCTGATTGGCTGCCACCCTTATTTTTTCTCCTTCGATCTCAAACAGTGCTTCTCCCTGCAATATGAAAAAAAACTGTTGCGCCTGTTGGTGTACATGTTTTTGCTCAGCCGTGTGCGGTGGCATCCTTTCCAGCTTCACCGACAATTCCCGTTCATCCACCAGGTTCCATCCATCGCAATGATCGCCCCAGCGATAATGTTTCAGCGGGTTATTTTTCGACACAGGCGTCATTTGGTCCCTTCGTTTACTTTGTGATAGATGGCGGCCTGGTTCCCGAATATTTTCGCAAATCCTTTTACTTCTTCCCCCGTCCATCCCTTGTTCATTTCCCCATAGGATCCAAACCGGCTGCTCATCAGGTCATGTG
>DATJYH010000255.1:0-4214 GCA_035499675.1 Puia sp. | reverse complement strand
CAGATTTGTTCTGAACACCAGGTTTTTGAGCAGGTCAACTTCCGCATATATATTACCGGTAGCAAGAAACAGGTTGGTTGTATTCCAACGATTCAGGTATTGCATATCCACGGGATTGTTTCGGTCGGAATATCCAGGTCCTTCGGGTCCACCATAGGTTCCGTCCGTTTTATAGAGGGGGATGGTGGGCGCCAGCGTCAGTGCCAGGTCCCCTACTGCATCCCCGCCCACGTCGGTAGTGGAATTGACCTGTGAGGTCCTGGAGAACTGGGCGTTCTCCCCAAACCGGAACCGGTTGTTGAATGCCGACGTATGCGAGTTGATCCTCGCACTGTATCGTTGGTAGTAGGTAAATTGCATCAGGCCGTTGTTGTTGTAATAACCCAGGTCAACCAGGAACCCGCTTTTGTTGTTGCCACTGCTGATGGCCAGGTCGGTAGAACTGATCCAGGCGGTTTTGTACAATGCATCCTGCCAATTGGTACTTGCCGCCGGCTGCAAGGTGTCGCCCCCTACATAAGGTGCTATGTTGACCTGGCTGAGTACCGGATTGGTATAGTCTCCATTCCAATTGTAGGTATAAATCTGGTTGGTGGAATTTTGATTGGGGTCGGTGCTATCGTTTACAGCCGCCCTCCAGAGGGCTACGCCGCGGTCGTGCGAACTCAGTACGGGCTCTTGCCAGGGCTTTTCCGTTTGCGCAGTAATGCTGGTACTAAACTGTATCCTTACACGCTCACCACTGCTTGAACTGCCATCTTTGGTAGTAACGATGATCACGCCATTGGCGGCCCTGGAACCATAAATAGAAGCAGCTGAAGCATCCTTCAATACCTGGATAGAGGCTATGGAGTTTGGATTGAGGTTTGCAAAATCTTCGTAACGGGTGGTGGGTACACCATCTATAATGTATAGCGGCGGATTGGTGTTGCCCAGACCATTCAGGTTGTTGACGCCGCGAATGATGATGGTGGGCGCACCTCCATTGGCACCCGTGGGTGATCCGTCTGCCTGGATGTACAAACCAGGCACTTGTCCCTGCAGCGCCAGCATGGGGCTTGCTACCGGACTGTTTTTAATATTGGTCAAATTCACTACAGAAACAGCTCCGGTAAGATCCACCTTCTTTTCCGACTTATATCCTGTCACTACCACCTGGTTGAGGTCTGCGCTGCCCTGTTCCATGGACAGGTTCAGGTCACCGCCTCCGCCGGTGACCCGCACCTTGAGCGGGCTCATCCCTACGAAACTGAGGGTAATGTTTTCTCCTACCGAGGCGGGAAGCGAGAACCTGCCGCCTGAGTCGGTGGTTACGGTCTTTTCTTTGCTTTGGACCGACACACCCTGCAAAGGCTCCCCGGTAGCTTTGTTAATGACGCGTCCGGAGATGATTTTTTGCTGTGCAAAACCCGCAAGCGCCATCAGGAGCAGGGGCAGCAAAATCTGGACTTTTCTCATACTTGAATTTTTAATTGTTGAAATTGTTGTTTTGGTCATAAAAAAATGTTGGGTGTTGAACATGGCCAGTGCTATTACTGCGATCATCCTGCCGCTATCAGCTGTTGAACATCGCTCACCTCGTATTCGGGACAAGGACCTGCCGATCCTGCCACCAGGGCCCCCAGCGCACAGGCGAAATCCAGCGCATCTGCGGGGTTCGCCTCCCTGTACATCCCGGCAATAAATCCTGCCAGGAAGGCATCTCCGCTTCCGATGCAGTCCACGACCTGAACCTGGAACCCCGGGTGATCGTACAATGCCCCCTGAAGATTCATCATTGCTCCCCGGTCGCCCCGGGTGACCACGATATTGGGTATGCGAAACCTGTCCTGGAGCAATTGCACCCGGTCCTGCGTATCCTTGTGGTTGGAAAACCAACCGGTAATGAGTTCCAGTTCCGCCAGGTTAAGCTTTAACAGGTCCACGTCCTCCAGCAATTGTTCCACAATATGCCGGCTGAAATGGGGAGGCCGGAGGTTGATGTCCAGGACCCTGTACCTGGCAGCTTCCCGCAACCGGAACAGGGTGTCCCGGCTGGTTGCCGTGCGACAGGCAAGGCAGCCAAATACCAGGTACGATGCATCCGACAAAAGCGCGTTGAAATCCTCCTCCCATTGAATGTTGTCCCAGGCGGCAGGCTTCCGGATATCGTAAGCAACGTCGTGGTTGTCCAAAACCGTCGCATATACTTTACCGGTAGGCAATTCAAAATCCATTTGAAAGAACTGCGTGCTGAGTCGCTGGCGTTCCATCAGCTCAATTAGTTTTTTACCGTCTTCATCGGGCCCCACCCGGGTTACCAGTGCTGGCGCTACTCCGTTCCTGGCCAGGTGATAGGCGACATTCATCGGCGCTCCACCGGGTACCATTACACCCGGCAATACATCCCAGAGAATTTCCCCGTAACACAGTGCCGGGTAATAAACCGCATCCGTATTCATGGTGTTGTCTTTTTGATCCGTTCTATATTAATGTAGTACCAGCGTATGTTCAATTTGCTCCAGTGATTTTCCTTTTGTTTCGGGCATCAGCTTCCACACAAAAAGCAATTGCAGGCACATCATGATGCAGAAAAAAAGAAAAGTATTCCCGCCACCGGCCTTTTCGGCTACGTAGGGGAATGAAAATGCAATAAGGGCGGCCATGATCCAGTGTGTGGTACTGCCCAGCGTTTGTCCTTTAGCTCTTACCTGGTTGGGAAAAATCTCCGAAATAAACACCCAGATCACAGCGCCCTGCGAAAAAGCGAAAAATGCGATGTAGATAAACAGGAATAAGGGAACGGCCCATCCGTTAAAATGCTCCTGGTAGAAAGAATAGGATACCATCGCCAGTGTGAAAATGAGCCCCACAGAACCGATCAGCATCAGTGTCCGGCGGCCCACACGGTCAATAAAATTCATGGCGAGCAGCGTGAAGGCGAAATTGACCAAACCAATGCCCGCCGTGGACAGGAGCGATGAGTTTCTGCCCAATCCTGTCATCTCAAAGATGCGCGGTGAGTAATATATGATTGCATTGATACCGGATACCTGGTTGAATAAGGCAAACAAAATGGCCAGCATCACCGGTGTGCGGTAGCGACGGGAAAACAGCGGATCAGCCCGTAATACGGTCTTCTCCTCCTCATCGGTTTCCCTGATTTCTTCAACAATCTTATCTGCATTGGCAGGACTGATGCTGCGGAAAATACGGAGTGCCTCTTCCACTTTTCCTTTTTTGGTGATCAGCCAGCGGGGACTTTCCGGGATAAATCGAATCAGGCCAAGAAAGAGGGCGGAGGGAATAGCCTGTATACCCAGCATCAGGCGCCAGGAATGTGCCCCGGTTTTTCCGATGAGGTAATTGGAGAGATAGGAGACAACGATGCCAAATACCACATTGAATTGAAAAAGCCCGACCAGTTTACCACGCTGACTGGCGGGTGCTATTTCCGAAATATAAATAGGCGCTGTAACCGAAGATGCCCCCACGCCAAAGCCGCCGATAAACCGAAAGAAGAGGAACCCATACCAGTTGGTGGACAAGGCGGTACCCAGCGATGAAAACAGGTAAAGCGCAGCGATCAGGTACAAAGTGTTTTTCCTGCCCAGCTTGTCTGAAGGAATGGCTCCGAGCAGGGCGCCAATGACCGTTCCTACCAGGGCAATGGAAACCGTGAATCCGTGCTGAACATTGTTAAGATCCCAATATTTTTGTATGGACTGCTCAGCGCCCGAAATAACGGCGGTGTCAAAACCGAAGAGGAAGCCGCCGAGGGCAATAACCAGGGAACAAAGCAGAACGCTGTTTTTTTTCATACGGCAATTAGTTTCGATGGGGAAAGATAGGCGGTGGGACCCCGGACCAGTATTTGAAATAATATCAGATTGTGAGAAAATTGTATCTTTTCGTGAACCCTCCTTAAGTGCTTAATTTTTAATAGCCTGTAAAAAAGAGCGGCTTGGCGTGGCTGGCAGCGGTTTACATTTTTGGACCAGTGGTTTCTAAAATCGTGTCTTGGTTGCATCGCAACGGGGTTATCTTTGCCTGTGAGAGTCGGCGGTTAAAAAGAATGGTACAATTTTGAAAGTTGCCGTGGACAAAATCGCTGAAATTCATCCTGATGATTGCTTTGCCACTTGTACACAAAATCAACCTTTACCGGTGCTCCCTCTTTCTTGCCTGCAGAGTGCTGCCGGTATTTATTGTTACAATCCTGTTTACTTCCTGCT
>DATJYH010000254.1:0-9269 GCA_035499675.1 Puia sp. | reverse complement strand
TCATAGATCAGTGTTTTAACTGAAACGGCCTTGCTGGTGTCCACATTCATACCCGGGGGAGGAACGCTTTGCAGGGTGGTCCGGATGGATACAAGGGCCTGGTTGCTGCTGACCTGCTGCGTTGTTATATACACGCCCCATTGATCTACAAAAATTTTATCGACCGTTACCAGCCACACGTTGCGGTAGATGCCGGACCCGCTGTACCAGCGGGAATTGGGCTGTTTTGCATTGTCCACCCTGACCGCGATCACATTTTTTTGATTGCCAAAATGCAGGTAGGGTGTCAGGTCATAGCGGAAGGAGATGTATCCATTGGGACGCAACCCGAGCAAATGACCATTGATCCACACTTCACTGTTCATATATACCCCGTCAAAATCGATAAAAATATTTTTGTCAGATGAAGCGGATGGAACAAGAAATGTTTTCCGGTACCAGCCGGTTCCGCCTCTTAGTGCTCCGCCACCGGTACCCGTTGGGCTGCTGGAATCAAAGGGGAGTTCTATGCTCCAGTCGTGCGGAAGATCAAGACTTCTCCAGGAACCATCGTTATAGCCCGCCTCCTTTGCAGCAGGATCATCTCCCAGGTAAAATTTCCAGCCTTTTGTAAACAAATCTGTTGTCCTGGGTCCGTTCTGCGCATAAACGACCAACGAGCCAATAACAAGCATCCATGTGAGCATGCCAGCCTTCCGGGACGTACTGCCGGATATAAACGTGCGATGTTTGCTGTAAAAAAACATGACCAAACTTACAAATAAAAACCACTTGGCGAAGAAGGATTAGAAAGGGATTGCCAAAAGATCGGTATCGGGAGACGGCTGAACAGCGGCAAATAAAAACGGGAGACAGGATCTGTCAGACTGACCCTGTCTCCCGCGGCATGGGATCAATTAATGATCCTTGTCAACATTATTGTATTTGTTTGTATACAGATCGGATTTATCTTTTACGTTCTTTTGTTCATAAATCGTGATCAGCAGGTCATACGCATCTTTCAGGGCACTCTTCTCCTCCATTTTTAATTTACCCTTGCTGGCCAGGTCCTGGTCAACTTTTTCCAGGTAGGGGATCGCTTCGTCAAACTTTTTACCAGCCTGAACGCGCAGGTCGGCTCTCTTCTTTACATCTTCCGGCTTGGTACCCTTGATGGTCTTTGTCTGTTGCTGAAGATCAACTCCCGCATTGTAGGAGATCTGTCCAAGTACCAGCGAAGCCTGCGGATAATCGGGTTTGATGGAAAGCGACTTGTTCAGCAGGCCCTGCGCCTTGGTAACCAGGTCGGCGGAATTGGCCGGACGTGCGCCGGTGGTTGTATCGGTTGCATACTGGTACAATTCGAGACCATAGTTGTAGTAGAACAAATGATTGTCGGGTATCCTTTTGATCACTGCATCATACCTCGCAAAAAGGGTGTCTTTGTTGCCACTCTTGCGTGCCATGTCCAGTTCCATATCCGGCCAGTACAGGTCTGTTGGGAAGACCTGCCATCCAAGCTCCAGGTAGTGCATAGCCTTGTCGTTATCTTTTTTCTGGGTATAATGATCAGCCAGCCATTTGTACACATCGGTCATGTCATTACCGCCGATCTTCGCGATCTTACTATCGGCAATCCGGCCATAGTAGATGGCTGCATCGTCTTTCTTATTGGCTTTTTCATACGCGATGCCGGTATACAGTACCGACGTGGTATCAAGCGTCATCGTGGTATCGCGTCCCCATTTATTCTGGAAAATAAGATCACTGTATTTTACGGCAAAGCTGAAATAATAGGCCGATGAATCCCAGTTCTTATTGTTGTAGTTGGAAACACCCTGGTTAAAAGAGGTCCCGTACATGTCGCCGGCAATGGTCTGGAAGCCATATTCCTTAAGCAGTTTGTAAGTGGGGTCCATCTTCACATATTTCTGAAAAGCATCGTCGCTGACCACTTCCGAACCCGGGTATTTTGCACGGAGTTTGTCGTCGGCATAGAGTGCCGCATATACCCTGGATTTAAACAGCCAACCCTCGGGTTTGGCCTGTGCCTTTGGATCATTCATCAGCTTATCGATTTCGGTCTTGGCCGCCTCCTGCTGATTGGGAAGCAGTACAAGATTTTTGACCTTTCCAAAATCCTGCGCGGGCAGAGCCTGGATATAACCAATGATGACAACAAGCAATAGGAGCTTCTTCATAAACGAAATTTTATAGATTTTGATGCTTTAGAAAAAAAGTTGGCTAAATTTTCTCCCCCTGGCTCTTATTCAGCAACCGGGCTGTTTTCAGAGGCATCCTGTCCTGGCTCTTCCTTACCAGCCTCCCCGGGAGCCGGCGTTGCTGAAGCCGTATGCCCGTTTCCCACGTGTTCATCCAGCTTGGTGATGGCAGCGATTTCATCGCCCTCATCCAGGCGGATCAGTTTCACGCCCTGCGTGGCCCTGCCCTGTTCACTGATGCCTTGCACCGGCATACGGATGGTGATGCCGGATTTGCAGGTGATCATCAGGTCTTCTTTTTCGATGACATCAAGGATACCTACCAGCCGACCGGTCTTTTCCGTAACATGAATGGTCTTGACACCCTTGCCGCCACGGTTGGTAATCCGGTATTCATCGATCGCCGTTCTTTTTCCAAAACCCTTTTCACTCACCACCAGGATGGTTTTCGACTTGTCCGTTTTGTCGACACATATCATGCCAATCGCCTGGTCCCGGCTGTCATCCACCTCAATACCCGCCACGCCGATGGCTCCCCTGCCCGTAGGCCGCACCTTTTCTTCCTGAAACCGGATGGCACGGCCGCTTTTTACAGCCATAACGATCTCACAGTTCCCATCGGTCAGCTTGGCCTCCAGCAACTGGTCGTTTTCCATGATCGTGATCGCATTGACGCCGGTCTGCCTCGGGCGGCTGAACTCTTCCAGGGAGGTTTTCTTAATAATACCGTGTTTGGTGCACAAAACAATATAATGACTTTTCACAAACGCCGTATCATTCAGGTCGCGCACATCCATCACCGCTTTTACCTTATCATCATTGGGCAGTTGGATCAGATTCTGAATGGCCCGGCCTTTGCTGATCTTGTCGCCTTCCGGTATCTGGTAAACATTTAACCAGTAGCACCTCCCCTTTTCTGTAAAGAACAGCATGGTATGATGGGTGGAAGCTACGAAGAGATGTTCAATATAATCCTCATCCCGGGTCCTTCCCCCAATGGCTCCGCGGCCACCGCGACGCTGTTGCCGGTACTCGGTAGCCGATGTTCTTTTGATGTATCCCAGGTGGGAGATCGTAATCACCACATCTTCCTCCTTGATCAGGTCCTTGATACGGACCTCGTCATCCAGGTAAGTGATCTCTGTCTTGCGGCTATCCCCAAACTTTTCTTTTATTTCGAGGAGTTCTTTCCGGATCACTTCAAAACGTTTTCCTTCGTCGGCCAGCAGTTCTTTCAGAGAGGCGATCAGCGTCATCAGTTCATCATATTCCTGCCGGATCTTGTCGCGCTCCATTCCTGTCAGTCTTTGCAGGCGCAGTTCCAGGATGGCTTTTGCCTGCACTTCATCCAGGCCCCATCCGGCCGCCACGAGCTTCTCCTTGGCGATCTCCGGCGTGGACGACGCGCGGATCAGTGCAATCACTTCATCCAGGTGATCCAGTGCAATGAGGTAACCCTGCAGAATATGCGCTCTTTTTTCGGCCTCTCTTAGTTCAAACTGGGCGCGGCGGGTTACCACCTCATGGCGGAATTCCACGAACTCTGCGATCATTTCGCGGATGTTCAGCGTTTTGGGCCGGCCCTTGACCAACGCCACATTGTTGATGCCGTAAGAGGTCTGCAGTTCCGTATGTTTGAACAACTGGTTGATGACCACATTGGCAACGGCATCTCTCTTCAGATCGATGACAATCCTTGTGCCCTCCTTGTTGTTCGATTCGTTGTTGATATGGGAAATCCCCTCGATCAGTTTTTCATTGACCAGCTGGCCGATGCGGTCGCACAGCGCATCCCGGTTTACCTGGTAGGGTACTTCCGTGATAATGATCTGCTCCCGTCCGCTTTGTTTGGTATCCACATGCAGTTTACCCCTCAGCACCACGCGGCCCCTTCCAAAATGCATGGCCGCCTTTACGCCTTCCATGCCATAGATCACGCCCCCTGTGGGAAAATCGGGTGCCTTGATGTGTTTCATCATTTCTTCCACGCTGATGTCGCGCTTGTCGATGTAAGCCACGCAACCATCAATCACTTCCGACAGGTTATGGGGGAGAATATTGGTAGCCATTCCCACTGCGATACCGCTGGATCCGTTGATCAGCAACTGCGGAATGCGGGTAGGCAGTACCGTTGGCTCCTTGAGGGAGTCGTCAAAATTGAGCTGGAAATCGACCGTTTCTTTCTCGATATCCTCGAGCATGCTTTCCGCCAGGCGGTGCAAACGGGCTTCGGTATACCGCATGGCTGCGGGTCCGTCTCCATCCTGGCTTCCGAAATTACCCTGGCCATCCACCAACAGGTAACGCATGCTCCATTCCTGGGCCATACGAACCATGGTATCATAGATCGCGCTGTCGCCATGGGGATGGTATTTCCCCATCACTTCACCCACAATACGGGCGGCTTTTTTATAAGGTTTGTTGCTGTTGTTCCCCAACTCATTCATCCCAAAAAGGATGCGGCGGTGTACGGGTTTCAAACCGTCGCGCACATCCGGGAGAGCACGGCTAACGATCACCGACATAGAATAATCTATGTAGGCGGTTTTCATCTGCTCTTCGATATTTACGGGGACTATCCGGTTATTGTCCTTTGTTTCTTCTGGCAATATTTGTTCTTCCATAATCCGTTTAACTCCTATTTTCGGGCTTTGTGTAACACTGTCCCTGAAAGGCCTGCAAAACTACCGTTTTTAGCCCTGAAAACCTCGTGAAAATAGGGTTTTTTTGATGGGAATGAGGGTAAAATAGCGATGACCGATGACCGATGGACGATGGCACTTTATCGATGGACGATGGTCGATAGAAAATGGCCGTCTGAAAAAGCCGATTGCATCAGAAAATAGGGTGCCGGTTTCAAAGTAAATCTGTAACAACGTTCTCGTCAAGCAGCGGATGAAGACGGCCAACGGGCATCGTCCATCGACCATCGGCCGGCCCCCCTGGAGCTACTCCAGCCACGCCCCCTTCACCTGTTCTCCCTCTATTTCTACGTAGATGTGCTCCTGCAGCGTAGTGGCAATGGAAAGACCTACATAATCTGGTTTTACCGGGAATGCATTGTGCCGGCGTTCTACCAGCACCAGGGCCTGTATTTTTTTGGGGTGGGATTCAAGAAAGGGTTTCATCGCATACAGCAGTGTTTTGCCGCTGTTGGCCACATCATCTATCACAATAACGATCCTGTCGTTGATGGAAATCTTTTTACTGAGTGTTACTTCTTTCGGAGCCTTTTTATCGAGACTGATGGTGATCAATTCGGTGCGAACCTGGCCAATACCCTCCAGCAGCCGCTGTATATTTCTGGCGATCACGCTGCCGCTTTCACGAATGCCTGCCAGTATGACCTCCTTTTCGCCAAAATTATTTTCCAATATTTCATAGGCCATCCTGCGGAGTTTTTTTTCCGCTGCCTCCGTGCTGAGGATATAGTTCTTCTCCATCCCACAAATATATAAAACCAACCGTTCTTTCCGCCCGGTTTTAACGATGCCATTGTAGTCCTTCCACCCCGCTCTCGGGGTTTAAAATTCACTTATCTTAGCCTCACAATGCATGCCATGTCACTGATTCAACAGATCCTGTTTGTATTGTTTACCGCGTTGGCCGCTGGACTTTTTAGCTGGAAGGCCCGCCTGATACGGCGAAACATCCTGCTGGGAAAAGATGAGGCCTATAACGACCACCCGGGTACGCGCTGGAGAAATGTATTGCTGCTGGCTTTTGGACAAAAAAAAATGTTCCGAAACCCGCTGGTGGCCGTCATGCATTTTGTGATTTACGCGGGATTTATCATCATCAATATAGAAGTGTTGGAGATTGTGCTGGATGGAGTGTTTGGAACACACCGGTTGTTTGCACCCATCCTTGGCAGCGCCTATCCGTGGCTCATCAATGGATTTGAATTCCTGGCGCTGGGTGTCCTCACGGTTTGTGTAGTATTCCTCTGCCGGAGAAATATCATCAAACTCAAACGCTTTATCAGCCACGACCTGGATGGATGGCCGCGTAGTGATGCCAACTATATCCTGCTCACGGAGATCCTCCTGATGACCTTTTTCCTTACACTGAATGCATCAGATACACTCTTGCAGGAAAGAGGCTACGGACATTTCGCAAAACATATCACGGGAACATTCGCCGTTTCACAATGGCTGCACCCCCTGCTTGACGGCTGGAGCAACGGGTCACTTGCGGGATTGGAAAGAACCTGCTGGTGGCTTCATATCCTGGGCATATTCGCCTTTTTGAACTACCTACCCTATTCCAAACACCTTCATATACTACTTGCTTTTCCCAATGCCTACTATGCCCGGCTCTGGCCCGAAGGCAAACTCCGTAATATGCCCGCGGTACAAAAGGAAGTGCTCTATGCCATGCAACCCGAAACTGTGCCGGCGGAAGCTGCTCCTCCCACCCATTTTGGCGCAAAAGACGTATTTGACCTGAGCTGGAGAAACCTGCTGGATGCCTATTCCTGCACTGAATGCGGTCGTTGCACGGCTGCCTGCCCCGCCAATATCACCGGGAAGGTTTTATCACCGCGAAAGATCATGATGGACACACGCGACAGGCTGGAAGAAGTAGGCAGGAACATCAGCAAAAATGGCTCTTTTAAGGATGATGGCAGGACACTGCTCCATAATTATATTTCTGTCGAAGCCCTGCGGGCCTGTACTACCTGTAATGCCTGTGTGGAGGAATGTCCCGTAAGCATCAGCCCACTCGAGATCATCATCGAACTGCGCCGGTCGCTCGTGATGGAAGAAAGCAATGCTCCACAGGAGTGGAACAGCATGTTCGGCAATGTGGAAAATAATTTTGCACCCTGGAAATTCAGTCCCGACGACCGAGACGCCTGGACAAAATAATGCTGCCCGCAATTGTCATACGCCAGGGCTTGGGCGGACACAGTCCATCATCCGCGTTCCCCACCTAAGACGGATACGCTCAGTCAACGGTCAACTTTACCGAAACATAGGTCTCCACAGTAGCCGCCTGCGGATCCCCGTCATCCGGACCATATATGTCAAAGTCTGCCACGTAGGCGCGGTCACCGCAGGTTTGCCATATTTTCATCCAGGTGGCAACCAATGCTTCGGGAATTTTGCCCTTTGTAACAAACAACCGGTAGCTATAGGCCGGGATCATTTTGCCCGTTAACCCCTCCGGAATATTGTCCAGCGAAGTCACCCTGTATCCAAGGAGCGTAGTATAGGGTCCTTGAAAGTCTGAATCGTAGTCCGTATACACGCAATAAATGCCGGGCGACTGCCGCTCCGCGATCCTCCCGGCCACATTTTCCCGGAAAAACCTCTCCCACAAGGCACCGATGTCTTTTTGCGCGCGTCCATCCTGGTTGGTTGTCCTAACGGCAATGCCCACGATCGCGAAGGCGGACTGTTTCACAATGCGACTATCCATGATAGTTAGTTTTCTGTGACATAGCCGGGTACATCGGGTTATATAAGCTGTTTGTACAGCATCCGGTAAAGCTGTGCCAGGGCTGCGATGACAAAGATAATGCCCATCACCAGGTTCAGTGTTTTGTTGCTGGTCTTCATCCGGGTGATCAGCCAGTTGCCTCCATACATGTATACCGCCAGTCCGCTGATAGTACCAAGGCCGGCGCCAAAGGCGAACAGGTTAAAATTGCCAAAACCGGAGAGCAGCAGTTTAACATCCATAAAATAGCTGGTCCAGATAAACCAGAAAGGTATCTGCGCCGGGTTGAGGGTACTCATGCTTACGCCCAGCCAGAAGCGGTTCAGCCGGTTGTTCAACAGCAATGCCTTCTGATCTTTTTGTTGCCGGCTCGCGGCCCTGAAGCTCAGCACACCCAATGCAAAAAATACAACAACCGTCAGCCATCCCAGTACCAGGAAAAAGAGTTGATGCTGCAGGATCCAGTCCACACCTGACAATACCAGCCGCAGGTAGATGATCTCTATAACCGCAACCCCGATGCTGTATTTCCATGCACGGAGAAAATTTTCCTGTACGGCAATCTGCGTAGCCGTAATGCTCATGGTCCCCAGCGGTAATTGCCCCAGGAAACTCAGCACATAGCCCAGCAGGATGGTAAAGATCGGTTGCATAAGGTTGTTGTTTGGGACGGTTCCGGGCGATGGCCGATGATCGATGACCGTGTTCAAGGGCAACTCTTTAAAATTTGGGGAGTTGCCTTTTTTGAAGCGAGCAACGTCTTCACCCGGCCATCGGCCATCCGCCATCGGCCATCTTCTTCCTTCTGCGGAACCAAAAATAAAACGGCACCCCGCTCAACATCAGCACCATACCCAGGCCGGCTTCACGCGGACGGGCAAAAATGGTATTTATGAAGAGGGCGGCGCTGAATATGACCACAATGGCCGGCACCACGGGATATCCCCAAACTTTGTAAGGCCGGGGGGTATCCGGCATTTTTTTCCTTAATATGAAAACGCCGAGCGTGGTGGCGCCATAATAAATAAAAACTGCGAATATGATCATATCGGTTAGCTGGTCAAAGCTGCCCGATAAAACCAACAAGCAGGCCCAGATACCCTGGTACCACAGGGAATAGACAGGTGCACGGGCGCTGTTGAGTTTTGCTGCCCTGGAAAAAAACATCCCTTCTTTGGCCATGGCATAATAAGGCCGGCAGCTCACGAGGATGGTGGCATGTGTGGCCCCCAATGTGGTCAATGCAATCAGCAGCGATAGAAACAACCCACCCCCGTTTCCCCAAAACACTTTCACCGCTTCCACGGCGGCGATTTGTTGGGCATGGTGTATATTTTCGAGCTGCGCAACCGGCAACAAAGCCAGGTAAGTAATATTTACCAGCAGGTAGAGCACAATAACGATCAGCACACCTGTGGCGATGCCAATGGGCAGGTTGCGATGCGGGTTCTTTACTTCGCCGCCAATATAACCTACCACGGCCCAGCCCTGGTAGGCCCAGAATGCAGCGAGCATGGCGGTAAATACAGCGCTGAAACCAACGGGAGCAGTGCTGTGCATGTCCACCACCCTCGACAACCGCGCTTCATGGCTGCTTAACCCAAAAACCACGATGGTCAGTAT
>DATJYH010000253.1:0-4809 GCA_035499675.1 Puia sp. | reverse complement strand
GCTTCCTGTCGCGTCAGGTTCTTAGCAGGTTTGTTGTAATAATATTTTGCAGCGGCTTCGATCCCGAATACGCCTTTTCCCATTTCGCTTACGTTGAGATACATTTCCAGTATTCTTTTCTTTCCCCATATCCATTCGATCATAAATGTAAAATATACCTCCAGTGCCTTCCGTATCCAGCTCCGGCCCTGCCAGAGAAAAACATTTTTGGCAACCTGCTGGCTGATGGTGCTGGCGCCGTGCAGTGATTTGCTTTTTTGATTGTGCTTCATCGCCTTTTCGATGGATTTGAAATCAAATCCGTCGTGGTCGGGAAATAATTGATCTTCGGATGAGATAACAGCCAGTTTGGCGTACGGCGAAATATTCTTCATATCCACATAGCTTCTTTTCAACCCATAGCCCCCGAAGAAGCTGCCCAACTGGGTCAGTGTAACGGGAGGGTTTACCCATTTCAGCAACAGGATGTAAAAAAACTGGAAGACAAAAAGGAAAATAAAAACCCGCTTGATGATCCGCCAGGTTTTGGAAAGAAATCCTTGAGACTTTGAAGCCATCCGCCAAATTTAGCGCTGCAATATACAGCCTCACTACAACGAATCCCGGTTATTTTTATTGGGATTTAGCTCCATATACTGGAGTGAATACTTTTTCCCGATTTCATATTTCTTATACTGAAGCTTGGTCAGGATAAACCCGCCAACCAGCAGGGTACCTGCCGTAATATAACTGGTGGTGGTATACCATTCATTGGCCGGGTCGCCCCGGTACAGGCCATTCACCGCGCCCAGCAGCAGTACACCCGCGCCAGCGATCATCAGAATGACGCCATCGGTTTTGTAATTGAGTTTTGTCCGCTCGTACCGGATCGTCTTTATTTCCTTGTAATGAAAGGGCATCCCGTTCAAAAAAAGACTGTCGTGCCGAATGCCCGTAATGGTCCCTTCGAACCATTGGTTATAGATTGTTTCCATGGTAAGGGACATCCCGGTAGCATAGGTAGCCACATGAGATCCGTTTTTCTGGAGCATTATAAGATCTTCCTGTGAGAAACCGAAAAGAGGAGCTAGTGAGATAAGAATCACAACCAATTTTATCATAAGCAAAAGGTACGGCAAATTTGCAAATGTGCAGATGTGCAAATGTGCAAATTCTGTTAATACAAGAGGGTTCATTTTCCGATACTCCCGGAGTTTTGAATCAAATCATTTTAAAACGTAACCCAAAAAATTCACCCACCTGCCGGTTCAAAGAATTTGCACATTTGCAAATTCGCTTTCAGCTTCCTATTTTTTGCGAAAAGAATATCACTCCCCATAACAACGCCAGTCCAAAGCCGATGAGGATCGTCCCTGAAATTTTGTTGATGATGGAAAGATTATGCGTTGTGAGCCGTTTGCCCAGCTTGCCGGCCATCATCACCTTTCCAACATCGGCCGACATATTTACGAGCAGACAAACTCCGAAAATGATTACCCGCTGTTTCAGGGTATGGGTAAGCGAAAGCACGGTAGCATTTCCCAGCCAAAAAATAATTACGCCGGGGTTCAATGTATTGATGAGGAATCCCGAAGCAAAGATCCGCGCCATGTCCCTTTTGCGAAAGGGAAGCATGTTAGCGGAACCATCTGCATTGATCTTAACTTTTTTAAAGAACACAAAATAGAGCCCCATGGCTATCAGGAAGGCACTGCCGCAATAAGCAATGGCTTTACGGTATTCCAGCAATTCACTGACCAGGGCGGTAAATACATTGCTGAGTACCACCAGGAGAATATCGCTGAACCAGACCCCTGCCACAAAACTGAAACCCCCGCGATGACCGTTGTTGAGGCTCTGTTTGATGATGGTAAAAATGATCGGCCCTACTGATAAGGCAAGAACAAATCCCAATGCAAGTCCTTTCAATACAGCATCAATCATGAGTGATAATACATGAAACGTGAAGATTTGACAGCGTCGCTCTGCTACAAGTTACAAATAATCAGAAGTAAAAAAAGTTGATTGTAAAACCGGTTTTCTGATAACCGGTATCGGACCTGGATCTAGTGACGATAGGCTACCGCCGATTCCAGGAATTGTTCCCAGTCTTTCAGCATCTTTCCTTTCAGGACCCGGGGGAATTTATGTTGCCCGCCCACTTTGCCACGCAGGCGCATGAACTCTATGAATTTTTCTTCCGGGAGCACTTTGAGGTAAACTGCCTTCAGCGCACTTTTTCTTTCCACAGCGTAATCATCATTCAGCTCCTTTAGCTTTTCGTCTATCTTTTCCCGCAGCATCTCTTCATCCACATGATCATCACTGGCCACATACCACTGGTGCGCAAAAAACAAACCGTGAGGAATACCCGTTACGGTAAATTCCGGTATCGAAATGTTCATTTCCTCACTCGCCAGCTGCACCGCCTTGTTCATATTGTCGACACTCAGGTGCTCACCCACCAGGCTGAGATAATGTTTGGTACGTCCCGTAATGATGATCTCACAGCGTTCCTTATCCACAAACCGCACGGTGTCGCCGATCAAATAACGCCAGGCGCCCGCGCTCGTACTGAGCAACAGTGCGTAGTCTTTTCCTTCCTCCACCTCATGGATCATCAGGGCTTCGGCATCCGGAACAATGTTTCCCTCCTGGTCAAAGTTCCTGTCATCGAAGGGAACAAACTCCAGGAACAGGTGTTGGTTGGTAACCAGCCGAAGCGCCTTTACATCCTGGCGGTCCTGGTAGGCGATAAATCCCTCGGAGGCCAGGTAGGTTTCGATATACGTAATCGGTTTGCCCAACAGTTTTTCAAATCCTTTTTTATAGGGTTCAAAAGAAACGCCGCCATGTACAAAAAATCCGAGGTTGGGCCATATTTCGTGGATATTCTTCAGCTGGTACTGCTCAATGATTTTTTCCATGCACATCTGTATCCAGGCCGGCACGCCTACAATAAATCCGATATCCCAGTTGGGCGCCTGTTTTACCACAGCCTCCAGTTTCTTGTTCCAGTCCCGGGTACGTGCAATTTTTTTCCCCGGTTTATAGAATGGAGAAAACCAGAACGGAACCTTCTTCGCAGTAATCCCACTCAGGTCGCCGGCATAATAACCGGGACCTTTTTGTAAATCCGTGCTTCCCCCAATCATCAGCCAACCCTTGCCGATACTTTTCACCGGGATGTCCTGGTAGGTGCGCAGGGTCAGCAGTTGTTTGATCATCACAATCCGGTTGCCACGCAAAAGATCATTGGTAATGGGAATGTATTTGCTGGCTGCCTCGGAAGTACCCGAGCTCAAGGCGTAATATTTTACCTTTCCGGGCCAGCAAACGTCGGGCTTACCCTTGAGCGTCTTGTCCCACCATTGCGCGTAAATTTTGTTGTAGTCGAATATAGGTACCTTTTCCTGGAATTTTTTTCCGGCATGTTTGCTGAGTAGTATCTCATCAAAGCGGTACCGTTGTCCAAACTCGGTAAAACGGGCCTTTTTCAATAACTTATTTAATACTTTTAGCTGCTGCCGCCGGGGAGATTTTTGGGGCAAACGCAAAGCCTTGGCCAGGGAATTGGGTAATTGTACTTCAATTAACGCCATTCGGAGACGCAATGATTAATTGCGCTCAAAATTAACATTTTGGATGGAAATACAAGTCCCGGCCTATAAATTAAGGGTAAACCGACCGGTGCTGCCCCCATTACAATGACAGTATTCGTAAATTTCCGATGGGCATCCTTTTGGGAAATTGTTGCATGTTTACAAAAAAACTTGTTATGGTACAGAGATGTTTTTTTGCTGCTTTTACCATCCTGCTGTTGTTTGCCCGGGCAGAAGCACAAACCGGCCAACTGGCGGCCGGGGATACCCTGCCCTCGTTTACGCTGAAGGACCAGGATGGCCATGATTTCGCCATCAGCGAACAGATCGGAAAGCAGATCATGGTGATTTATTTTTACCCAAAAGATGAAAGCCCGGTTTGCACCAGGGAAGCCTGCAGTTTCCGCGACAGCTACGCGGATTTTACAAAGGCAGGGGCGCTGGTCATTGGCATCAATTCCGGAACCGTTGAGAGCCATAAATCATTTGCAGAAAACCACCAGCTTCCATTCATCCTGCTGAGTGATCCCGATAATAAGGTGTTGAAACTTTTCCGGGTAAAGGGGAAGTTCGGATTTACCGGCCGGGCTACCTTTGTGGTTGACCTGAAGGGCAAAATCGTTTACAGCTACACGGCATTTACAAAGGGATCCGCGCACGCAGAAAAAACACTTGCCTTTATCAATGAAATGAAAAAAAATTAATGAATACCCGTATCCGGAATTTTTATTCTTTTTGTAGTTTAACAGCGTAGACATTTTATCCGATGGGAAAAATAATCTTGAACCTTGCAACAAGCCTGGATGGTTTTATTGCCGATGAGGACGGCGGTGTAGACTGGCTGAATGATTTTAACAAGCCGGGAGAGGATTATGGCATGAAGCGTTTTTTTGAGCAGTGCGGAACCGCTATCATGGGCGCCAAGACCTACGAACAAACGATTTCTTTCAATTACTGGTACGGCAATATGGATGGACTAGTCTTTACAACCAGGGAACTCCCCCCGCTGGAAGGAAAATCCGTTCAGTTCATCAGCGGCGACCCCGCGCCGGTAATCAAACAATTGAAAGAAAAAAAGAAAGACAGCTGGCTGGTGGGAGGTGCTTCGCTTATTTCCCAGTTTATCAACAAGAACCTGCTGGACGAACTGATCATTACGATTGTACCCAGATTGCTTGGCAAGGGGAGCCAGCTTTGCCCGGAATTAAAAGGCATCCATAAGCTGCAG
>DATJYH010000252.1:0-3617 GCA_035499675.1 Puia sp. | reverse complement strand
CGCTAAGGCAAATTGCGAGTACAATCTTTTTCATACTTGTATTATTGTGAGTTTAAGAAAAGTGGCTTACAATTGAGATTTTTGTCCAGACAATTTTACCTCGTCTTTGAAATACTCTTAATAATATGCGTTTCAGAAAGTAATTTTTTTTACTTGGCGGAATTGAAAAATGAGCCATGTAAGGATGGCAAATCGGAAGTAAGCAAAATGTCGTATGAAGTTAATTCAAGTCTAAATCAATTCGAAATAGAAATTGTAAGTGTAAACGCTTCAATGATGATTTTTTACTGTATCCGCAGGAGAAATAGCTTCTTCACTAAGTGTTAACCCTTAGAAGTAGATTGGCAATAGAGTGCCGACATGCCGGCAAACGTAAGATTGCCGGAGTTCATAAATAGGGTGATTTGACTTTTACATTTGAAGTGATCCTTAATATATTGCCGCTAAAAAGATGGGCAGCCAATACAAGATCGGGGATAATGAGATCCCGCATTTTATATCTTTTAGTGTTGTCAATTGGATCGATGCATTGACCAGAAATGAATACAAAGACATTATCGTTGACAGTCTGCAGTTTTGCATGAGCGAAAAGGGAATGGTATTAAATGCATGGGTTATCATGAGCAACCACCTGCACCTGATCATGAGCGCCAGAGCAGGTGTGTTGATCAGCAATATATTGAGGGATATGAAAAAATATACGAGCAAACAAATTATCAAGGCAATAAAAGAAAATCCAAAAGAAAGCAGGAAGGACTGGATGATATGGATGTTTGAAAGGGCGGGTAAAAGGAATAGCAACAATGAGATTTTTCAATTCTGGCAACAGGATAATCACCCGGTTGAGTTGAGCAGCAATGAAATGATAGAGCAAAGGCTAAACTATATGCATGAAAATCCGGTAAGGGCCGGGATCGTATATGAACCGCAGGACTATGTATACAGCAGCGCTATCGACTATTATACTACTATGAACGGGAGAATAGCAGTTGAGCATTTGTAATGCTGATTCCAGTCACAGACTGGCAATCATAAAAGGGCCCAAGTGACTTGAGCCAGAGAGGGGACCGGTAGTGAATAAATAAAATGGCCCCCCGCATGCATGCGGGGGGCCATTTTATTTATGATCAAAACCAGCTTGCTACCCAGGTTTCGCTTAGCTTTTTGCCGGCAAGTCTTCTCCTGCGCCGGGCCACTTTTACCCGTTGGTAGATCACGGTAATAAACATCAGTGGTATAAAGATCACCGTCAGCGGAGGTATGCCGAGCATGGAGATCCATCTGCCACCATACATCTGCCGCATGGGTCTTTTCAGTCTCTCGGCAATCAGGTACATGCTGGGCACAATCACCAGGGTCATAAAGAAGGCAAAGGCCAGACCGTAAATGATGGTCCACGAGAGCGGTTTCCAGAACACGGCGCTGTCGCCTCCAAAGAAAATATGGGGATCGAGATCGGAAAACAGCGTCACGAAATTGATGTTGAACCCTACTGCCAGCGGGATCAGGGCCAGGATGGCCGCCATGGCGGTGAGCAATACGGGGATGATACGCGTTTTACCCGCCTGTATAACGGCCTCGCGTGTACGCAATCCACGCTCCCGCAACTGGTCGGCAAACTCGATCACGAGGATGCCGTTCTTAACCACGATACCCGCCAGTCCAACAATACCCAGCCCGGTCATCACCACGGATATTTCCATACGCGTGATGCCGAAGCCCAGCAATACACCAATGATGCTGAACACGATCTCCGTCAGGATGATCACTGATTTGCTCACGGAATTGAACTGCAATACCAGGATGAACAGGATCAGCATCAGCGCAATGACCAGCGCCTTTCCCAGGAAGGCGGCTGTTTCCTGTTGCTGTTTTCCTTCACCCGTTTGGGTGATGCTGACATCATCGGCCTTTTGGGTAAAATTATCAATGGCCTGCTTCAGCTGCGTATTGACTGCCGTGGGCGTGAATCCCGTCAGTACGTTTGAATATAGGGTAATCACACGTTTAAGTGATTTACGTTTGATGCTTCCATACGTGCTTGTATAGTCGAGTTTCACCAGGTTGCTGATGGGGATCTGTTTTACCGCACCACCGGCGGCGATATCGCGGAATACAATTTTCATATTCAACAGGTCAACCAGGTTTTTGCGTTGCAGTTCCTGGTTGCGGAGCTGGATCTTGTATTCATCTTTATTGTCTTTTATTTTGGAGACTTCCCGGCCAAACAGGGCGGTCCTGATTTCCTGCCCGATCTGTGCCGTGGAAATGCCTTCTATCAACGCGCGCTGCCGGTCGATGGTGAGGGTTATTTCCGGGTTGGTCAGGTCCACATCCATCTTGAGGTCTTCAATGCCCGGTATCTGCAGGGAGTCCAGGTAATTTTTCAAGGCAACGGCCGTCTTGGTCAGGTTGTCAAAATGATCGCTGGCAACTTCGATGTTGATCGGCGGATCGGTGGGCGGACCATTTTGTTCCTGGTCTACCGCAATGGAAGCGCCCGGGATCCCCTTGAGCGCGGCACGGATGGAATCAAGATATGGCGTGGTTGATTTACCATGCCGTTTTTCGTATTCCACAAACGACACCTGTATGCGTCCTAACTCAGGCCTCGTACTTCTGTCTCCACTCTGTGGGTTGTTGGCACCGATGGCCACATTGGAGATGACACTTTCCACCAGCGGGTTTGTTTTGCCGTTCCCGATGTCCAGCACCTTGTTTACTTTCGTTTCGAGACGACGGGTGATGGAATCGGTATAGTCCACATTGGTTCCCACCGGCAGTTTCAGGTACACATAGATAAAGTTGGGATCACCCTTGGGAAAGAACACTACCGGCACTTTTCGCACAGCCACCAGCACAAATGAAAATATCAGCAGTAAAAAAGTTCCCACAAGTAACCAGGCCGGTCTCCATCCTTTCAATGCCCAGCGCAGCAGGTTTTCATAATGACTCATGATCCAGGGAAGCGCCCTGTTTTGGAAAGCATCAATGAGGTCGTCAAACAGGTATTTGTTCAATATCATCAGTATGGCGAAAAACAGGAGCAGGTTTCCAAAGAAAGTAGCATGCCGCATATCCAGGAGCACACCCGCCAGGACCAGTATCCAGAGGAAGGGCTTTTTGAACACGTCCGATTTAGCTGGTTTATTTTCCGCCTCCGGGTGATTCATGAAATCAACCGCGAACACCGGGTTCATGATAAAGGCGACAATCAGCGAGGCCGTGAGCGTGAATATGAGCATGGCCGGCATATAGACCATGAATTTCCCGATGAGACCGGGCCAGAACAACAGGGGGAAAAAGGGCGCAAGTGTGGTCAGTGTTCCTGCCAGCACCGGGACGAACACTTCCCCTGCCGCTATTTTTGCGGCGATGGTGGAAGTCAGCTTGCCCTTGCTCTGTATAAATATACGGTGTGTGTTTTCAATCACCACGATGGCGTCGTCCACGATGATCCCCAGCCCAAACAGAAGCGCAAAAAGAACGATGAAGTTCAGTGTAACCTGTCCGCCGATAATCCAGTTGGCCGCCGGTAAAAACAGGAAGGCCACGAACATGCTCAGGGGAACCGACAGGGCCACAAAGAAGGCGTTGGTTACGCCCATAAAGAACAT
>DATJYH010000251.1:0-5928 GCA_035499675.1 Puia sp. | reverse complement strand
AGCGGATATAAAATAAAATTATCCGCAAACATAAACTCAACAATATGGAAACATCAAATGATATCAAAGAAACAGTCAGGCGTACATACAGTGAAATTGCACTGCAGGATAAAGAAGTCAACCAGGCTTCCTGCTGCGGCTCGGGTTGTTGCAGTGCTGAAGTGTACAATATTATGTCGGAGGACTATCGTTCTGTAGCGGGCTATAACCCCGAGGCTGATCTGGGCCTGGGATGTGGCTTGCCCACCCGGTTCGCGAACATCAAAAAGGGAGATGTTGTGATCGACCTGGGAAGCGGGGCGGGCAACGATGCATTTGTGGCCCGGCATGAAACAGGTGAAACCGGGAAGGTCATCGGGATAGATTTCACACCCGCCATGATTGAAAGAGCCAGGAAAAATGCAGTGGCCAGAGGATTCAACAATGTGGAATTCAGGCAGGGAGATATTGAAAAAATTCCGGTCTCAGCCAACGAGGCCGATGTGATAGTTAGCAATTGTGTTTTAAATTTAGTGCCGGATAAGGATACCGTCTTTAAAGAAATATTCAGGGTTCTGAAACCGGGCGGGCATTTTTCCATCTCCGACATTGTACTGGATGGACCATTGCCTTCAGCAATAAAAGAAGCCGCCGAAATGTATGCGGGTTGTGTGGCCGGGGCCGTGCAGCAACAGGCCTACCTGGAGCTGATTGCTGTGAATGGCTTCAAAAATATCATCGTGCAGAAGAACCAGTTGATCACGATCCCGGATGATATTTTAAAAAGATACCTGAATGATGCACAACTTGAGGCTTTTAAACAGTCAGGCGCCAGCATAAGAAGCATTACGGTTTATGCCGAAAAACAAATCGAAAAATCCTGCTGCGATGGCAACTGTTGCAATTAATTTGGCAGATATGATTGTTATTGAAAACATGCTGGCCTCCGACTGGCAGGCAGTGAGTTCGATTTATGAGGAAGGCCTAAAGACCGGGAACGCCAGCTTCGAAACGGCTGCTCCATTGTGGGAGGCCTGGGACAAGGCGCATATGAAAGAATGCAGGCTGGTAGCAAAGAACGAGGGCAGGGTGCTCGGTTGGGCGGCCCTGACTCCTGTATCCGACAGATGTGTATATGCCGGTGTTGCGGAAGTGAGTGTATATATCGCAGCCGCTGCGCGTGGCAGGGGAATTGGCAGGCTGATCTTGCAAAAACTGATAGAAGAAAGTGAGAAAAACAACCTATGGACCTTACAGGCGGGTATATTCCCGGAAAACAAGGCAAGCCTGAAAATTCACGAAGCCTGTGGATTCAGGATTATTGGAAAACGGGAAAAAATCGGAAATATGAAGGGGATTTGGAGAGACACCTTATTGTTAGAAAGAAGGAGCAACAAGGTCGGGATATGAGAAAATATGTTGCCGAATTTTTAGGCAGTTTTGCACTGGTGTTTTGCGGCACAGGCGCCATAATCATCAATGAGCAGACAAACGGCGCCGTTTCCCATGCAGGGGTTGCCATCACGTTTGGTCTGATCGTAATGGCGATGATTTACTCCCTCGGTGATATTTCCGGGGCGCATATGAATCCAGCGGTTACCCTTGCGTTTACGATGGCAAAAAGATTCCGGTTAAACCAATTGCTGCCCTATGTATGCAGCCAGCTGACGGGGGCAATTGCCGCAAGTTCCCTGCTCAGGTTTCTATTTCCTTCCGATGAATTTTTGGGAGCAACCCTGCCAGCCAATTCAGACATGCAGTCCTTTGTTCTGGAACTCATTCTCACCTTCTTCCTGATGCTTGTCATTTTGCAGGTTGCCACCGGGAGTAAGGAACAGGGCATGTTTGCCGGGCTCGCCATCGGTTCTACGGTTCTACTGGAGGCGATGTTTGCGGGGCCTGTTTGCGGGGCCAGCATGAATCCCGCCCGCTCCATTGCGCCGGCATTGATCAGTGGTCATCTCACCCACCTGTGGATCTATATCGTCGCCACCATGGCAGGAGCAGCGCTGGCAGTTCCCGTGTGGCAGTATCTCAATATCAAAAAAATAAATCAGTCGGAATGAAACGCATCCTCGTGCTATGTACCGGCAACAGCTGCCGGAGCCAGATCGCAGAAGGTTATTTGAGAAATCTTGCAGGGGACAGGGCAACCGTATATAGTGCTGGTGTCGAAACCCATGGGGTAAACCCAAGGGCTATCCAGGTCATGAAAGAAGATGGAATAGATATCTCACATCATACCTCTAACAACATCAACGAATACCTGGGTATGGATTTTGATTTTGTGATCACCGTTTGTGATAATGCCAAAGAAAGATGCCCGTTTTTTCCATCAACGGCCAAAAAGTTTCATCATAATTTCCCCGATCCCGCCAAGGCCACCGGGAGTGATGAAGAAGTCATGAATAAATTCAGGGAGGTGAGAAACCAGATCAGCGCCTATTGCCAACAGTTTGTCAGCGAAAATCTATAAAGGGCTTTTTTGGCTGTCCTGGTACGTTACGGCGAAAGCAAAAGGCCTGTCTTATTAAAACCCCTGGTTGCGATTAGCCCTCTATTGGTGCTGCCTTATAATTTGTTCCAGGTAAGCAGCGGGCACCACCCCCGACTGTCGCCATTTCACCTGCCGGTTCCTGAATAGCATCAGCGTGGGTACGCCCTGTATCCGGTAGGTGTTTGCAGCCTCCGGGTTCCTGTCCACATCAATTTTTATGATGGTTGCGCTATCGCCCAGTTTTGATTTTAACTCCTCCAAAATCGGTTTCATCATCCTGCAGGGGCCACACCACTCAGCGGAAAAATCCACGAGTACCGGCTTGTCCGAGTTAATGAGTTCTGAAAATGTTGCCATTTTATTTCGTTTTTATTTCTTCAAATTCTATATCGCGGATGTCTGCTTTTGTTCCGACCTTTGTTTGAGGAACAATACCAGCACCAAAACAATTGCCCGCTGCGCAGCCGAATGCAAAAACTCCCATGGCTGCAAAATATCCGCCCAACAGCAAGCCCATCCATTCATGCTCCATAATGGATTGTACGATGATGATCCCACCCAGGACGCTGTACAACGCCCGGCCGAAAGTCCAGCCCGAAAATATCCTTTGTTTCATTTAAGAAATTTTATGTTGCAAACTCATCCACCCCCCACCGTTGTGGACATCGGCAAACCCATTTGCTTTCAGGATACGCCTGGCGGAAGCGCTGCGCATCCCCGAAGCACAGCAGGTAATGACCGGCCTGTCTTTTTTAATTTTTGAAAGATGGCCGGCGAGTTGCTGGAGTGGGATATTTATTGCCCCGCGAATGTGTCCGTTCTTAAATTCACCCGGGGTCCGGACATCAATGATCTGTGCGCCGTTTTGGAACAGTTTTTTCCAATCAACTTTCATGCGCCTGCCAAATATGTTTTTAAACAGTTGTATCATGTTCTGCCATCAATTTTCGTTCACGATAAGGTTTACTTCCGTCCAGCTACCCCCGTTTTCGCAGTCGATGCCCCTGCCCCGGAGAAAGGAAACGGCCTGGCTGCTGCGGTTGCCGCTGGCACAACAGAGTACCAGGGGTCTGTGCATTTGCTTGATTTCCTCTATGCGCTGTTGCATTTCCGCTAATGGAATATTGATGCTCCCTGCTGCATGACATTCTTTGAATTCGGCAGGGGTGCGGACATCAATGATTGTTTTGTTGGTTTTCATCAGCATTTTTTTTTGTAAATGATCGATAAAAATTCATCCGTTGAGCTATGCCGCAACAGCCTGCATGGCATTGTTGAATATTTCCCGCCCGTTATAGATGATCTGCCAGGTAACCGGCATGATTTTTTTCAGCATGTGGCTCACTCCGCAAATTTTTTCCTGGGAAGTCATTACGGCTTCTTTGGCAGCCTGTTCATCTGCAGGCTCCCCTTTCATTTCATACACGATATGGACCGACAGGTATTCGATGGGCGGCTGCTTACTGATTTCACCGCTTACTTTCAGGTTTAAATCTTTCAGCTCCCTGCCCTGTTTGCGAAGCAGCGCAATCACATCCATACCGGTACAGCCGGAAAGCGCGGTAAGCACAAAGGGTTTGGGGATGGGACCGTGGTCTTCGCCACCTACCCGTTCAGGAGCATCCATAATGATCGTATGCCCGTTTACCAGTGCATTAAATTGCATCTTACCCATCCACTGGGCTTCTATTTCGTGTTTCATTGTTCTGCTGTTTTTTTTCTTGTTGAAATCTTGAAAGGCAGGTACAAAGGGCAAAAACCCACAAAGCCCGTTGCCACAAAAATGACCGCAATTACCAGGAAGGCGACTGCTGCGGGGCCACTGATTTGATGGGTAAAGTATAAAACGGCCAGCACGGCTGCTGCCAATACCCTGAAGATCCTGTCGGCCAGACCCATATTCTTTTTCATCGTTTGTACTTTTAGGTGTTTTAATCTTAGTACAAATTTCGGTCAATGAAAATCGTTATAGGGTGACTTTGGTCACAGTTCCTTCAGCAACTTGATCTGGCTGCGATAAAGCAATACTTTCTTATCATTCTCCAGCTTTTTGAGCAGCCGCGAAATGACTTCCCGCGATGAGCCCATGTCGCTGGCAATCTGCTCATGGGAGAGGTTGATGAGCGATGAGCCGGTGGCCCTTGATTTATCCCGGAGATATTTTACGAGGCGTTCATCCAGCTTCTGGAAGGCCAGCTGGTCAATGGCTGCCAGCAGTTCATTGAAACGGCTTCGGATGGTCCGCATCACAAAGCTTTTCCAGGTAGGATATTTCGCGAGCCATTCATCCATGATTGAAATGGGAATGGCGATAAATTCCGCATCGCTTTCAGCCGTCGCCCTGATTTCACTGGGGAATTGCTGCATGCAGCAGGTGAATGTCATGGCACAGCTTTCACGGGCGTTCACATAGTACAGCAACAGCTCCCTGCCTCCCTCATCCACCCTTGAAATTTTCAGGGTCCCTTTTAACAACAACGGGATGATACGGACCGTTTGCCCGATGTCGATGATCACCTCGCCTTCCTTCACGGAAACAACCTTTGCCCGGGATTCAATTTCATGTAGCAGGGCCGGCTCAAAAACATTTTTGAATTTTTCTGAGATATCCACCTGGTAAAGTTAACTGGTTATAGGCAAGGTTGAAAGAATGATATCAACTGCATCCCTCAGTAAGGACACAATCTCTATAAAAAAGAGAAAATAGTTTTGTGACAAAGTCACGACCATATGCAGCGGGCTTTTTTAACACTCATCCTCTCACAGGTTTTTCAGGATTCCCTCTTTTCAAACTTTTTACCATGAGCGATAAAGAAATCCCAATGGCAAATACAAGGATCTGCATCGGTTTTATAGCCCGGCTCCATAAAAAGGGCGAAAATTGGATCTTATTTAAAGCCGGCAACAGCAAAAACCGCATGGATGCCCAAATAAATACAGCATACAGGATCCCCATTAGAAAAGGATTCTTAAATTGTTTCTTCAAAAGCGGGTAAACCAGATAAAAAAAGAAGCTGTAACTGTAAGCAATAAAAAAGTGAACAAGCAATCCTGAGATAACCGGTAATACACCGGTCCCTGTATTTTCCTTCCCCACCACGGCAGACGTAATCCCTTTCAGAACCCCGGCTGGCGGAACATGGTTGTATCGCCAGGCGTCAATAAATGCTGCCGTGATATATTATGACAGTGGTCAATGCCCGATAATCAATCCGTGCATCCCTCCAATATCCTTTGAGCTATTGCCATCTCCTCACTCGCTCCTTAAACTGTTAACCGGGTTCGATATCGCCGCTTTGATGGATTGAAAGCTTATCGTAAACAAGGCAATCAAAATCACCAACATTCCTGCCCCTCCCAACAGCCAACCGCTGAGGTTGATGCGATAGGGATAACGCTGCAGCCATTTGTTCACCGCTGTCCAGGCAAGCGGCATGGATATGATCAATGAT
>DATJYH010000250.1:0-3182 GCA_035499675.1 Puia sp. | reverse complement strand
ACTCCACGTCGTAGTTCCATTTTTTGTAGAATTCTTTTTCAAAAGGAAGGATGACAAGCATTTTGTCCACGCAGGCCTTGATGGTTTTTACCCGGCTTTCCTTCCAGGCCCATACCTGGGGTGATATATAATAAACCACCCTGAGCTGTTGCTGTTTTGCCCATTTTGCGATCCGCAGGTTAAACCCGGGATAATCGATCAGGACCAGGGTGTCAGGTTTGAAAGCCAGGATATCCTCCTTGCAACTTTTCAGGTTGCGCAGGATGGTCGGGAGGTTCATGATCACTTCGGTGAATCCCATAAAGGCCAGTTCCCGGTAGTGTTTGACGAGTTCCGCGCCCGCAGCCTGCATCAAATCCCCGCCCCAGCACCGGAATACCGCCTGCCGGTCGAGTTTTTTAATTTCCCTGATGAGGTTGCTGCCATGAAGATCCCCTGATGCTTCCCCGGCAATGATATAATACTTCATGAAGTATGCAGGTAAAAAGAGAGGTCAAAAATACAGACGGCCAATGCGGTCATCCGGCGATAAAGATAGAAAGAAAGGGGAAATTGGCAGGGGGCACCCGCAGGGCTGGCACTATCTCTTATATGGTATCCTCAGTTAATGAGCTTGTATACAAGTACGGCAATTCCATATAACAGGGTGGCCACAAAAATACCCCGGGCCGTTTTATCGCGATGGGTATTGATATAAATGGTAAAAAAGAGTGCGTTCGCCACCAGGGAAATACTGCTGACACCGGTAAGCAGGGTCTTGTTTGTCCTGAGCAGGTAGAGGTATTCCGAAATGCTCATGGCCCTTGAAAAATTCCAGTAATAATAAATGACCATGGCCAGGAGCGGTGCAATCAATCCGATCACGATGCCAAATTTCAGATTGTCTTTTTTGAATATCACAATTTCCACGTTTTTTCGAGTTTGCTCTTAAGAACGTAATTCGTGAGGTCAAATTGTACCGGGACCACACTAACATAATTATGTTCTAACGCCCATACATCCGTGTCTTCACCTTCATCGAAGTTCACGAATTTACCGGTGAGCCAGTAGTATTTTTTTCCGGAGGGGTCGTTTCTTTCCAGGAAATCCTCTTCATATTTCGCATAAGCCTGGCGGCAGATCTTCATACCGGCGATCAATTCATCCGGCACGGCCGGTATGTTTACGTTCAGCACCAGGTGTTTGTCGAGCGGGTTGTCCAGCAGGTTTTGAACAATGGTCCGGGCATATTTGCGGGCCCCGTCAAAATTGGCTTCCACGCTGTAATCTAGCAAAGAGAAACCCACCGAGGGAATACTTTCAATGGCGGCTTCCACGGCGGCCGACATGGTCCCGGAATAAATGACATTGATGGAATGGTTGGAACCATGGTTGATCCCGCTGAGGCAAAGATCCGGTTTGCGGTGAAGGACCTTGTCCACGGCCAGTTTTACACAGTCCACGGGCGTCCCGGAACATTGCCAGGCTTCGATCCCTTCAAAAAAAGGAACCGCATGCAGGCGAAGTGGAACACCAATGGTAATGGCATGTCCCATGCCTGATTGGGGCTTGTCCGGCGCCACTACCACAATCTTCCCCAGGTCTTTAACAGCTTCCACCAGGTTGCGTATACCCGGGGCCGTAATACCATCGTCGTTGGTAATGAGGATAACGGGGCGGTCGTGCTGGGTTGTTTTTGACATTGTTCGTTTGGGAGGCCAAAATTAGGGTTTTTAGAAGATGGCGATTCATGGTAGTGGCTGGTGCGTAACCGATGGCCGGTGGCCGTCTTTTTATTTGCCGGACGCGAAATATCAGGGGCCGATGTCAAAGCTTTAGAGGTCAGACATTTAAGCAGGTATATCGCTCCTGGAGCCGGCCATCGAAAAAACCGCCCCCCAATTCCAACTGCAGGTCTACAATTTTCCACACCCTCACCAAATTTCCCCTCATTGCGTTACCTTTGCAGGCGATTTAAAAATTACCTATGCCAGGTCAACTGAAAGAGGTTCGGAACCGGATCAAGTCCATTCAAAGTACACAACAGATCACCAAAGCTATGAAGATGATCAGCGCCACCAAACTCAGGAAGGCGCAGGATGCCATCATCCAGTTACGTCCCTATGCGCGGAAACTCCGGCAGCTGGTGGTGGACGTGGTCAATGAATCGGAGGACAACAGCACGGTATCCAGCCTGTCGGTCGTGCGCCCGGTAGAAAAGGTGTTGTTTGTCGTGGTCACCAGCGACCGCGGATCCTGCGGAGCATACAACAGCAATATCATTAAACTGACCAAGGCCACCATCAACGAAAAATATGCCTCCCAGGCGGCTAAGGGCAATGTATCGATATGGCCGATTGGGAAAAAAGGCTATGAGCATTTCATCAAAATCAAATCCAATTATACAGTAAACCCGGCCTACCGCGACATATTCCTTCACCTGAACTATGAAAACGTTCAGGCCTGCGCCCAGGCTGTGATAAAAGGTTTTCAGTCCGGCGAATTTGATGCCATCGAAGTTGTGTACAGTGAATTTGTGAATGCTGCCAGCCAGCGTTTCATCTCCAATAAGGTGCTGCCGCTTCAGAAAGAGCCGCGGAAACCGGGCGAGAGAAAAAGGGATTTTATCATTGAACCCAGCCACGAACAACTGATTGAGGTGTTGATGCCCTACGTATTCAATACTCAGATGTACCGTATCATACTGGAGGCAAATGCGTCGGAACACGGGGCCAGGATGACGGCCATGGACAAGGCAACTGAAAATGCCAATGAGTTATTACGCACCCTGCGGATTTCTTACAACCGTGCCAGACAGGCTGCTATTACGACAGAACTTACTGAAATTGTAAGTGGCGCCGCGGCGCTGCAGGGCTAACCAATGGAGATGAATGTTTCCGTCACCCCAAAAAGCATCACATGGAAATAAGCCAGATCATTCCTCATATTGAAGCATTGATTTTCGCGAGCGACAGACCTCTCACGGCCATGGAAATCACGGAGCTCGTCAACAATGCCTTTGGCTTTATGGAAGATAAGCTCACGCTTGAACAGATCCAGACTGCCATCGACGGCATCGTGGAAAAATACCGGGCGGAGTTTTATCCATTTGAGATCAGGGAAAGCGGAGGCGGCCTGCAGTTCCTTACCAAAAAAGAATTTCACAAAACCGTTGCCCAGCTCAACGGCGAAAAATTCCTGAA
>DATJYH010000249.1:0-6548 GCA_035499675.1 Puia sp. | reverse complement strand
AAATCACTTATGCAAGCTGGGAAAAAAATAGCAATGGTGGGGGATGGTATTAATGATGCCGCAGCGCTTACAGAAGCGACGGTAGGCATAGCTATGGCTAGCGGGACAGATATAACATTGGAAAGTGCCGATATGACGTTAATGAATAACAACCTGGTTAAAATAGCAGATGCATTACACATCAGCCGTCAATGTATGAATGTGATTATGTTTAATTTTTGGGGAACAGTGATCGTTGACGTATGCGGAATTACGCTCGCATTTATGGGGTACATCACACCCCTGGGCGCTGCGCTGATCCATGTGATTTCTGAATTGACGTTCATTTTAAACTCGGCAAGACTCTTTAGAAAATAACTTTATTCTTAATGCAAATAAGTTGCGTTTCCGAAACAGAAGCAGTAATCCTTAATTCAATAATCAGGCGCCATCACTCCCCATCCAGCTGGATACATTTGTAAGCCGCGAACGGGTGCAGGGATTCCGGAAATGGCTGGGGGAATGATGCAAAGAAAGGCTGCATTGATGGGGGTTGCCATAACGGGATGCTGATTACGGTTGCAGTACCAGGTTATTCGCGACATCCGGTTTTGTTTCTGTATATTCATCTCCATGAGAAACTCCATTAACAAGACCATCATTGGCATGATTGCGGCAGTTTGCAGCCTGCTGACCCAACCTGCCAGGTCGCAGGATTATCATGTAACACCTGACGAGGCAAGAAACCTGGCCCTGGAGATCGATTCCACGATGAACCGTCAGGATCCTAAAATTCTCAACCAACTCGTGGATCAGTCAACGCTGCTAAGTCGCATTCACCTGGAAATGGACCCTAATATCAGGGAGCAGTACATGGCGGGTTTAGCCAAAGGACTTAACATATTCAATCTTGGCAATAAGTGCCTAACCGGCATGGGAGACGGCAGCTATCGTTTTCTTCGTCAATATAACAGGGATGCTGAGTCGCATATACTTTTTCGCATGTTGGGTGCATCGGGGTTGAATTATCACGATTTTACCCTGGTGCGGATACGCGACTCGGTGAAAGCTGCAGATGTATTGATATTCCTGAGCGGAGAAGACATCAGCAAGACCATGAGCAATATGGCCATGGCGCTGGACCCCTCCCGGTATTCAGAGAGTGAAATAAACCTGATGACAAAATTCATGCATCAGGTCGGAAAAGCAGATTTTGTTGCGGCCAGGCAATCGTATGAACAGTTCCCAGACCGGCTTAGGGAAGAAAAGTATTTTCAGATGATCAACCTGCAAGTGTGTCAGCACATAGACAAACAACTTTACAAATCGGCCCTGATTGAATTCATGAAGAAATATCCCAATGCCCCCAACGCTGCACTAACGTTGATCGACCTTTATCTGCTTAATAAAGAGTATGACAGCTGCCTTTCCGCCATTGATCGGCTGGATAGTCTCGTTCATGGAGATCCCGTGTTGAATTTTCTGCGGGGAAATGTCCTCAAAAAAACCGGCAAAGACGCTGAAAGCACTGCCTATTATCAAAAAGCGTTTGACTATGACCCGGTGATCTGGCAAAATATGCAGCAACTCGTGATGGCCTACATGACCGGGCATCAGCTGGAAAAAGCAAAATCCGTCATTGCGACGTATGAGAAAACAGCCTATTCAAAAAAACAATATGTTGACGATCTGAAGGAAAAGTACCCCGATCTTAAATAAACAAAAAATATATATAACTGGGATGGTAAACCGAAAAATAAAAACCTGTCATATCCACTTGAAATAGGATGGAAGATGAGGCCTCTATTACCCATATTGGACGACTGGGAGGGCTTGATTCAATCCTCCTCCTGCTGGAACAGGATCAGCGACCTGGCAGACATCAAATTTTTAAAAAAACCGATCGGGCAAACAGGCAACAAGGCCTCCTCCTGAAAACGGGCTGTAATCGTTCCCGGCCCGCCTTTTTTGGTTACTCTTTTGGCCGGGCAAAAAAGCAACAGAAAGAACAACCGGTCGAAGCTGTTCAATAATCCCTGTTTGGAAATTCGCTAACCCGTTCCTGCAGCTGAAGACAGCAGCGGGAGAAAACCAGTTGATTTCGACTCTTGTTCCGGATGCCCATCTATTGCGCTGACCAGGGAACCGCTGCTGTTCACCACAGTAGTACCGAAGCTCAATCAGGGCCAGCGCCGGGAACGGGCTGTAATCGTTCACGGCCCGCCTTTTTTGGTTACTTTTTTGGCGGAGCAAAAAAGTAACAGAAAGAACAACCGGTCGAAGTTGTTCAATGATCCCTGTTCGACACGACTCCCGGCTCTTATTCGTAAACTGATCATCTTTTTGCACTGACCAGCGAACCGTTGCTGTTCACCACAGTAGTACCGAAGCTTAATCAGGGCACGCTCCCGGGAACGGGCTGTAATCGTTCCCGGCCCGCCTTTTTTGGTTACTTTTTTGGCGGAGCAAAAAAGTAACAGAAAGAAAAATCGGTCGAAGTTGTTCAATAATCCCTGTTCGGCAATTCGCTAATCCCGTTCCTGCAGCTGAAGACAGCAGCGGGGGATGAACAGCTCGTATCCCGCATCATGAATTCGCCAAAACTCCCGTCTCCACCCGTCCCCCCCATTTACCGGACATACCCCAGCCCCGCGGCTTAACATTCCTCCGCCGTTTCGTGTTGAATAATTCAGTAAATTAGGAGCAGGATTTTTCGATTACATTCATTCCACTCCTGAAATATTTTAACCATGGCATCCATTAATTTAATGGTCAACAACAAATCCTACACGATTGATGTAGACCCCCAAATGCCGTTGCTTTGGGCCCTGCGCGACGTCATTGGCCTCAAAGGCACAAAATTTGGTTGCGGCATGTCGCTCTGCGGAGCCTGCACGGTACATTTTGACGGCGTCGCGATGCGTTCCTGCACGTTGCCTGTTTCGGCTGCGGCCAGTGCAAAGAATATTACCACCATCGAAGGCATCTCTGAAAATATCGATCACGCGGTACAAAAAGCCTGGATCGAATTGCAGGTGCCACAATGCGGGTATTGCCAGTCTGGCCAGATCATGTCGGCCGTGGCCCTGCTCAAAACAACACCCAAGCCCACCGATGCGGATATCGATGCAGCCATGATGGGCAATCTTTGCCGGTGCGGCACCTATACCCGCATCCGCAAGGCTATTCATCGCGCGGCTGAATTGATGGGATAAGGGACAGCCATCTCTTTCTGTCCATGACCATTGGAATTTTCATCGTCCTCCTCTAAAAAAATGCATTATGTCTGAATTATTTTTATCCCAGATACTGCCGGCGGAACAC
The DNA here is from genome assembly GCA_035499675.1 of Puia sp. Classification (GTDB taxonomy): domain Bacteria; phylum Bacteroidota; class Bacteroidia; order Chitinophagales; family Chitinophagaceae; genus Puia. Next base: position 3,245 of record DATJYH010000249.1, on the reverse strand, counting down.
GGTACACGCGTAAACCGGCGGAACTTTTTGAGAATGTCGGGCCTGGGTGGTATTGCCCTGGTGCTGGGTGTTTCTGACAGGACCGGGAAGACTGAACTGGCAGCGGTGGGCAACCTGGAGGAAGCGTATAAGCTTACTCCCTATGTTTTTATTGAGAAGACGGGGAAGATTACGCTGATGAACCCCAAGCCGGATATGGGCCAGGGCACTTACCAGTCGGTCCCCGCGCTGATTGCCGAAGAGCTGGAAGTAGCGCTGGACGCTGTGAATATTGTACAAACCGGCGGCGAAAAGGAATATGGGCGACAGGTTTCCGGCGGCAGCACCTCCGTCAGGCTCAACTATGTGGTTTTACGCAAAGTGGGTGCCTCCGCCAAACAAATGCTGCTCACAGCGGCAGCCGGACAATGGAAGGTGCCGGCAGAAGAATGTTATGCAGAAAACGGAAAGATCTTCCACAAGCCTACCGGCAAAAGCTTCACCTATGGTGAGCTTGCAGAGGCTGCTTCCAAACTGGATGTTCCACAGGAACCCAAATTAAAAGACCCAAAGGATTTCAAAATACTCGGTAAAAATTACCCAAGACCGGATGTGCCTTTGAAATCGTCGGGGCGCGCGGTCTATGGCATCGATGTGGAAGTGCCCGGAATGGTTTATGCATCAGTGGAACATAACCCCGTTTTTGGCGGCAAGCTGGTCAGCTTTGATGACAGCGAAACGCTGAAAGTGAAAGGTGTTTTAAAAACATTCCAGTTCCAGCGCATGCTGGGTAAAAATAAATACGATGCCGTAGCGGTGGTAGCTGACAACTACTGGGCAGCCCACCAGGGTCGGCTCGCGCTGAAGATGAAATGGGACAATGGCGACCTGGAAAAATTTAATTCGGTCGACTACGAACAAAACCTACGCAGTATGGCCGGCAAGGAAGGCACCGTGGTGCATACCGATGGGGATTTTGACAAATCCTTTGCGGATGCGCCCGTGAAGCTGGAAGCTTTTTACGAAACACCGATGGTATCGCACTCCCCCATGGAACCCATGAATTGCGTGGTACAATGGACGGGCAGCGACAGCGTAGAAGTTTGGGCATCCTGCCAGGGACCCGACCTGGTGAAGGGAGAACTGAACCGCACACTGGGTTTGCCGCGTGATAATGTAAAGGTGCATATACTGTTCAACGGCGGCGGATTCGGAAGAAGGCTCTATCCTGATTTCGCTACGGAGGCCGCGCATATTTCGAAGGCCGTTGGTAAACCGGTAAAAGTGGTTTGGACCCGGGAAGATGATACACAACTTGGTCCCTTCCGTCCGCTCACTTTTTCTGCCATGAAGGCCGGGCTGGCAGCGGATGGCAAACCACTTGCTTTTCAACATAAGGTGATTGGCCCGTCCATTGGTTCCACCATGGATGAAAAAAGAAATGAAACAGGCGAAAGTTCTTCAATGACCGAGGGCGTCAGTTCACAGAAATATGAACTGCCCAATATGAAGAATGAATACGTATTTGCGGAAATACCGGTGCCGCTGGCAGCCTGGAGATCCGTAACCAGTTCCACCGTTGCGTTTGCACACGAATGTTTTATTGATGAGATGGCAGTAAAGGCCAAAATGGACCCACTGAAGTACCGGCTGGATGTCCTGCTCACCAAGGATTCGGACGCCAAAAAACTATTGACCAAACTCAGGGAAGTGTCCAACTGGGACAAGCCCCTGCCCAAGGGCTGGGGAAGAGGCGTGGCACAGTATGAATTTTTTGCGGGTATTGCGGGTTATGTGGTAGAAGTATCCAAACGTAAAGGCGGGGGAGTAAAACTGGAAAAAGTTTATTCTGTGATTGATCTGGGCACGGTGGTGAACCCGGATATGGTGGCCCTGCAAATGGAAGGTGCGGTAACCATGGCGCTTACCGCTGCCATCAAGAACGGCATTACTTTTAAAAACGGGCAGACCGAGCAAACCAATTTTCACAATAACCCGATCGTCCGCATCAATGAAATGGTGGATGTAGACGTGCATATATTGGCTGAAGGCGGCCCCACCATCAAAGGCGTGGGAGAACCCGGACTGCCTTGCTTTGCACCTGCACTAGCCAATGCGATTTACGCAGCAACAGGAAAGAGGGTCAGGCGTATGCCTTTTGATCTGAACAAGGTTTGATCCCTGCGCTGTCCTCCTAAAAAAGATGCATGGTTCCAGTCAGAGAAGCCGAAGAAATCATCCTCCGCCACCGCCGGGATTATGGCGTCGAAACATTGCCCTTTGACCAGTGCCTGGGAAGGGTATTGGCAGAAGATATCAGGGCAGACCGGGACATGCCTCCTTACGACCGGGTAACGATGGATGGCATCGCCATTCGCTATGAAAGTTTTCTCAATGGTATCCGGAGCTACCGGATCCTCTCCATACAAGCTGCCGGAGATGCCCCGGCGGATATCCATGCCGGTGATGAATGTGTTGAGATCATGACCGGTGCAGCACTCTCCCCCACAACAGACACCGTAATCCCTTACGAAGAAATCGAAATACAGGACGGACGCGCGCTCGTTACATCCGACCAGGTGCAGCCCCGTCAAAATATCCATTTACAGGGAAGGGATAAAAAAAAAGATGACCTGCTTGTGGCACCCGGTGCGTTCATCACCCCGGCCGTGATCACGGCGGCTGCCTCTGTTGGCAAAACCCTGTTGCAGGTGAAAAAGATCCCAAGGGTCATTATTATTTCTACCGGCGATGAATTAAAACGGGTCGATGAAACCCCCACCCGGTTCCAGATCAGGCGATCCAATAATTATGCATTGCATGCGGTGTTACAGCCCTACGGCGTGGATGCCGCCATGCTCCATCTCCCCGACGAACCAGGCATCATGCATGAAAAATTGAAACAATGCCTGGCCGACTATGATGTGTTGCTGTTGAGCGGAGGCGTGTCCATGGGAAAATTCGACCATGTACCAACGGTGCTGGAGAAGTTGGGCGTACAAAAGCTTTTTCACAAAGTCCGGCAACGCCCGGGCAAGCCCTTCTGGTTCGGACAGCGTACAGATGGCCCGGTGGTATTTGCGTTCCCCGGGAACCCGGTGTCTTCCTTTATGTGTATGCACCGCTATTTCCTGCCCTGGCTCGGCGCCTGCTGGCAGGTAACTACCAGGCAAGCGTATGCGATATTATCGGAAGACATCAGTTTTAAACCTGCGTTGCAGTATTTTTTGCAGGTGAAACTGGAAAATGAACAGGGTCAGCTATTC
>DATJYH010000248.1:0-6234 GCA_035499675.1 Puia sp. | reverse complement strand
TCTGTATTTTCAAGCTTACCTTCCTGTTCGTTGGTCCATACCGTAGCATTTTTTATAAGCAGGTTTTCCTGTTTGGGCAGGGTTTCCCATCCATACCCGTCAAAAGGAAACACTACCTTCCCCACTTTCGGCGGAGATTTTTTCTTTGCGCTGTCGGTTGTCGTGGCGGGCGCTTTCACAAAAACGGCCGTCCAGGTCAACCGGTTCCCCGTGCTGTCATCCCCATTCCCGTTCCAGGTTTTGTCGTTGGCAACGCCGCTCAGACGGAAAAAAGCGCCAGCGCCGGTCCTGCCCTGTCCTCCTCTTTCCCTCGTTGCGGCCCCGGTAGTATCCTTCATCGGGCGGCGTTTTGGTGCCGCGGAAGAAAAGCTCAGTTTGATCAATTTACCGTCATAACTGAATTTGGTGGTCAGTGTATCATTGGCAATCACACTGGCGGCATTGGCGCCCTGCACATCCAGCGTATAATTTAACACGCCGTTTGCGGTACGTAGCGTCAGGTTATAAGTGCCCTTGATGCTGTTCCATTCCTCGTCCTTCACATCATATTTTTCACCCTGGACCCAATTTTCCAGGATCACCGTTTTTTCATGGAAGATGGGACCGCTGCTGATCACAAAATTGGCGAGCTTTCCGGCGTCAAGGCTTCCCACCTTGTCATAGATGCCCAGCAGGGTGGCAGGTGTTTTTGTCAACGCCTCGAATGCCCTGTCTTCACTTAATCCATAATCAAAGGCCTTGCGAAGGTTGCCGAGAAATTGTTTGCTGTCCTTGAGGTCTGCCGTCGTCAAACAGAAAGGGATACCCGCTTTTTCAAAAGCAGCGGGGTTGGAGGGGGCCAGTTCCCAGTGTTTCATGTCGGCCAGCGACACAAAACGGGCATCGTTGGGATCTTCCACATCCATGGCCTGTGGATAGTTCAGCGGCAGTATAAACGTGGCGCCGGTAGCTGCCATTTCCTGTATGCGCTGGTACTCATTGCCACCGCCTTTAATAATGTATTGCACTTTGAATTCGTCGCCGATCCTGTCGGCGCGGAGATCATTCCATTTATCATTGGCTTCAAAGATCTGGGGCAGGGCCTGGTTGTCGAGCCATGCCTGCAGGCTCAGGTTAAATCCTTCGCCTGTATGATCGGGTTTGTTTTTATACCATTGTGCATCCAGGTAGGTTTGTCTCAGCAACGCAATGGTCCCCATCATGGAAGAGGGGTAGCTCTGTGTAGACACCCCCTTGCTCAGGGAATAATGTGCAGAGGCTTTTTCCTTTACCATGACCAGGTTCTCTTTTTCATTGGCCAATGTTACCACCACGCCGGTTCCCCTGGCAATGCCGTCTTTCTGGTGGGTCAGTACGGTTCCAAAACCAATATCCCGCAGGGGTTTGGCCCTGGCATCATCCACCACAAATAATTTGGACCCATCTGTTTCGGGCCTGATAGCCTGGTTCCAGCCAAATGCGCCCTTAACGTTGGACTGGAACTGTGCGGGTGCGCGATAATCAAATCCCCCCGGCTGTCGCTGGGGAACGGGTATTCCATAATCGCTGTAAATGTCAATAAAAGAGGGGTAGATGTATTTCCCGCTGCAATCGATGGTTACCGCATCTTTGGGCACCTGGATATTGCCCCCCACTGCTACAATCTTTCCTTCACGGATCACCAGTGTTGCATTCTTTTCGGCTGTTTTCCCGTCCCGTAAAATCGTTGCATTGGTAAATGCGTATACTTTTTCCCTGGGATCGGCCACACCGTTTACAGGAAAAGTAACCTGGGCGTTTGCGGATGCGGCGAGAACCAATAGTCCGCATAGCAGGGAAAACGGTATTCCCCGCGGTTTTTGGAAACGAATTCTCATGCGTGGTAGTTTTAGTGTGTGAAAAATGAATCTCGAATTTACTGAAATGGGTTAATTTCGAATCTACAATATTACCAACGGCGCAGGATGGACATTTCTTCCTATATTGATCACACGCTCTTAAAACCAACGGCCACATATATTGAGATTAAAAAAATATGTGAAGAGGCCAATAAGTACCGGTTTGCCGCTGTATGTATCCCTCCTCCGGCCATCGCAAAGGCAAGGGAATTCCTTGGCCAGGGCGGGGTAAAGGTTGCCACCGTAATCGGGTTTCCCTTTGGCTATTCGGCAACCGATGCAAAACTTGCCGAATTGGAAAATGCCATCACCTCCGGGGCAGACGAACTGGATGTTGTGATCAATCTCATCCATTTGAAGAATGGTCAATGGGAGCTGTTGGAAGCGGAAATGTCACAACTTTGCAGGTTAGCGCATGCAAAAAACAAAGTTTTGAAAGTCATTATTGAAACTGCTGTGCTCAGCCAGGAAGAGATCATTCACTGTTGCGAACTCTATGGCCGGCTCAGGGTAGATTTTGTAAAAACTTCCACGGGTTATGCCGAAAGGGGCGCCACCGTGGAAGCCGTAAAACTCATGCGGAAACATTTACCCGATACTGTCCGGATCAAGGCCTCCGGGGGTATCAGGACCTATGAGTTTGCGAAGGAACTGATCGAAGCGGGGGCGTCCCGCCTGGGCTGCAGTGCCAGTGTTTCCATCGTGGAGAGCGCCCTGAAGACACACCCGTTGTAAAATCATTCCGGAATAAACGATGCATCCGGGCCCATGTATTAAAATGAAATCAGCCATGAAACCTGCACTGATCGCACTGTTGATGTTCACCGGTAAACTGTTCGCCCAAACGGACTCAAACCTCGTAACCGTCCAGAAGGATCCACGTGTGGAACTCTTGATAAAAAAGCAGATACAGATCAACGAGGAAACGACCCGGGACAGCCGGCGCAATGTGCCGGGTTATCGGATAGAAGTCATCAACTCCAGCGATCGAAACAAGGTTTTTGCGGCCAAAACAAAACTGTATCAGCAATACCCGGAACTAAAACCCTACCTCATGTACCAGGCGCCGAATTATAAACTCAAGGTGGGTAATTTCAAAACAACGGAAGAGGCGGAGCCATATCTGCAGCAGCTTTCCAAACTTTTCCCGGGCGGCGTATACATTGTTCACGACATCATCGAAATAAAACTCGACAACTAACGAATGTCCCCGACACCTGAATTCATCCGCTTTTCGGAATTATACAAGGCCCGTATTGTATGCTGAAAGAAAAGATAAAACAACTCGCAAAGAATTACGCACCCGATTTTATCGCGGTTCGTCATCACCTCCATGCACACCCGGAACTGAGCTACCAGGAATTCGAAACCTCGAAGTTTGTACAAAACAAGCTCCGGGAATTTGGTATCCCGTTTGAAATCAAAGCTACCACGGGTGTGGTGGGTCTGATCGAAGGAAAAAATCCGGGCAAGCGAACCATCGCACTGCGTGCAGACATGGATGCGCTGCCGATCCGGGAAGAAAACAAGGTCCCTTATAAATCTGTCCATGAGGGTGTGATGCATGCCTGCGGGCACGATGTCCATACGACCATTCTTCTCGGGACTTCAAAGATCCTGAATGAACTTAAAAAAGAATGGGAAGGGACCATCAAGCTGATATTTCAACCGGGAGAAGAAAAAAACCCGGGCGGGGCCAGCCTGATGATCAGGGAATCGGTATTGGAAAACCCTGCTCCACAGGCCATCCTGGGTCTGCATGTTCACCCTGGTCTGCCCACGGGCAACCTGAGTTTTCGCCCGGGCGTGGTCATGGCAAGCGCGGATGAAATATACATCAGCGTGAGAGGAAAGGGCGGGCATGCGGCGGCGCCCCATACCACCGTGGACACCATCCTGGTGGCCTCTCATCTCGTGCTCGCCCTGCAGCAGGTGATCAGCCGGGACAGGGATCCTTTTTCTCCGTCGGTCCTTTCCATCACCTCCTTCCAGGGCGGTTATACCACTAATGTAATCCCCAGCGAGGTCAAACTGATGGGTACCTTCCGGGCCATGGATGAAACCTGGCGCTTCAAAGCGCATGAGCTTATCCGTAATATAACTACCGGCCTGGCGCATTCCATGGGCGCTGATATCGACCTGCACATCGATGTCGGTTACCCGGTGGTGCGCAACAATGAGCGGCTGAACCATTCGGCCAGGGAACAAGCCGAGCAGTTTATTGGAAAGGACCATGTGTCAGAGACCGAGGTCCGCATGGGCGCCGAGGATTTCGGTTACTATACACAGTTGATCCCGGGTTGTTTTTACCGGCTCGGTGTCATGAACGAAGCAAAAGGAATTGTATCGGGGGTGCACACACCCACTTTTGATGTAGATGAGTCTGCCATCGAAATCGGCATGGGCGTCATGGCCTGGCTGGGGACAAGTATTCAACCCTGAGCAACCACCATCCTTTCAATATACATTTTCGTATTTTGCAGCCGGATTGGCCTGCCGGTCCGGCGATGTCAAAACGGTGATGGATACGCAAGGTAACCGGGTTGGCTTTCATAGCAGGCGAAACAAATTCCTTTATGCAAAAAAAGCAACTGAGAAGGGAACAGGCATTGGAATACCATGCCAAGGGTCGCCCGGGGAAGATTGAAGTGGTGCCTACCAAGGAGGCAAAAACACAGCGCGACCTGTCCCTCGCCTATTCCCCCGGTGTGGCCGAGCCCTGCAAAGAGATTCAAAAAAATACCGAGGAGGTGTACAAGTATACCGCCAAGGGAAACCTGGTGGCCGTGATCAGTAACGGTACCGCCGTACTGGGCCTGGGCGATATCGGGCCCGAAGCATCCAAACCCGTCATGGAGGGGAAAGGTGTACTCTTCAAGATATTTGCCGACATCGATGTATTCGATATCGAGATCAATGAAAAAGACCCGGAAAAATTTGTTCAGATCGTACAATCGCTGGAACCCACCTTCGGCGGCATCAACCTCGAAGATATCAAGGCACCCGAATGTTTTTATATTGAAAGAACCCTCCGGGAATCACTGAAGATACCCGTTATGCATGACGACCAGCATGGTACCGCCATCATCAGCAGCGCGGCCCTGATCAATGCGCTGGAACTGCAAAAGAAAAAGATCGACCGGGTGAGGTTTGTCGTGAATGGCGCAGGGGCCGCAGCCATGGCCTGTGTAAAACTATATGTCGCCCTCGGCGCAAAGCCCGATCGTTTTATCATGTTTGATAAGGATGGCGTATTACACCAGGGCCGGACCGACCTGGATGACGATAAAAAAAAATTTGCGGTAAAAGACGCCGGCATGACCCTGGCAAAAGCCCTCAAGGACGCGGATGTGTTTGTGGGCTTGAGCGTGGGAAATGTAGTGAGCAAAGAAATGGTAAAAACCATGGCCAGGCGGGCGATTGTTTTTGCGATGGCCAATCCCGATCCGGAAATTTCCTTCGAAGCGGCTACAGAAGCCCGTGAGGACATCATCGTGGCCACGGGCCGAAGTGATTATCCCAACCAGGTCAACAATGTACTGGGCTTCCCCTTTATTTTCCGGGGAGCACTGGACGTGAGGGCCACGCAAATCAACGAACCCATGAAACTGGCCGCCGTAAAAGCGCTTGCGGAACTGGCGAGGAGCCCGGTTCCGGACATCGTCAACATGGCCTACGATGAGAAGAACATCAGCTTCGGACCCCAGTACATCATACCCAAACCACTTGATCCCCGATTGTTGTCGAGCGTTGCGCCGGCCGTGGCGAAGGCTGCTATCGAAAGCGGCGTGGCCCAGAAAACCATTGATAACTGGGAGGCCTATGCCATTGAACTTAATAAACGGCTTGGCCTGGACAACCAGCTCATACGCGCGCTTGGCAGTAAGGCCAAACGGGATCCAAGGCGCATGGTCTTTGCCGAAGCCGACAATCTCAAGATCCTGAAAGTAGCGCAAATCCTTTTTGATGAGGGCGTCGCCTATCCCATCCTGTTGGGCAATGAACAAAAAATCAGGGGCATAGCGCATAGCAACAACATCGAAATCGACGAACTTCTTATCATCGATCCGCGGAGCGACCATGAGGAAGAACGGAGAAAATATTTTAGTGAGATATTCTTCGCCAAACGACAAAGAAGGGGATTCAACAAATATGACTCCTTTAAGATCATGAAGGATCGGAATTATTTTGGTTGTATGATGGTCGAAACGGGTCAGGCGGACGGCATGATTTCGGGTCTCACCAAGAATTATCCCGACACGATTCGTCCTGCCATCCAGATCATCGGCACCGAGGATGGCGTAAAAAAGATTGCGGGCATGTACCTGATGCTTACCAAGAAAGGTCCGCTGTTCCT
>DATJYH010000247.1:0-18317 GCA_035499675.1 Puia sp. | reverse complement strand
GGTCTTCAGTTTGTCCATTTCCAGCGCCACATAATCTCCATGAAAATTACCCCCATGGAAAATATTTTGATTCTCATGGTCTACCACTGGGTTATCATTCACCGAATTGAGCTCATCCACCACAATTTTTTCCGCGTGCAGGATGGTATCATAAATGGGGCCTAATACCTGGGTTACGCAGCGCAGCGAATAATACTCCTGTACCTTGTCCTCAAATACCTCACGCTGGATATTCTCCGGGTTGTAGAGATGTTCCGAACGGTTGTGGATCATCTTGCTGTCGCGCAATATATCGCGGAGCATCGCCGCAATTTTATTCTGCCCGCGATGATGTTTCACAATGTTGAGCTCATACGAATAATGATCGTCAAACGCCTCCACAATTTCATTTGTCATGGCTGAGAGGACCACCGACCAGAGCAGGAGTTTCCGGGCGCTGATGATGTTAAACATCCCGATGCCCGTCATAGCGGAAGTGCCATTCAGGATGGCGAGACCTTCCCGGATATGGATAGAAAGAGGTTTGATGCCCAATTTTTTGTAAAGTTCGGCAGCAGGAAATATTTTGTCTTCGTACATCACATCGCCCTCGCCGATCAGTGCCAGGCCCAGGTGTGCGAGTTGGATCAGGTCGCCGCTGGCGCCCACACCGCCATGCTCATAGATACAGGGGTATACGTTTTTATTGATCAGGGTTTTCAGGAGTTCCACCAGCTCGGTATGCACGCCTGAATATGCCTGCATGAGGCTGTTCAGCCGGGCAACCATGACGGCTCTTACCAGGATGGCCGGCAACAATTTCCCCCCGCCGGAGCTGTGACTGCGTATGAGATTGTACTGCAGCTGCAGTTTTTTATCCTCACCTACTTTGTACTGAGCCATCGGCCCAAATCCCGTGTTGATGCCATAAATAAGTTTTTCATTCGAGAAATTTTTCAGGAAATGAAAATTGGTATCCACCTTTTTGACCGCGGGGGCGTCCAAAGCGACCTGCTTTTCCTTAAACAGGATCTCAAAAAAATCCTCCAATGACAATGCTCTCCCTCCAATTGTAACCATGTGCAGGAATAGATTTAGCTGGTTTGAAAACACCAAAAGCAAAAAAAATAAAATATAGGGAAGGTATCAAATATTTATTGCTTCCGGGCCTCCAACAGCTTGGATTTCATGGTCCGGGCAATGCTGTGGAAGGGCCGCTTCATTCCTGAGGCGGGCACCCCGCCGCCTATGTTTTATTTTCAGGATTATTTCAAACAGCTTATTTTGTCATTCAATCAAATACTGCATGAGAAAAATCTATCCACTGACCTGGGCCCTGATTGCCATCTCTGCCATGGCCCGGCCCCAATCGCCGGCATTGCCCAAAACGGTTGTTCAGGGAAACCCCTCAGGTATCTTCGGTCAATATATCAGTGATGCCATGAAACTTTGGAAGGCTCCGGGGCTTTCCGTGGTCGTGGTCAAGGATGGGCGGATGGTTTTTAAGCAGGGATTTGGGGTAACGGAACTGGGGAAACCCGGACCCTTTACCAGCGGAACGCTGGCCATCTGTGCTTCCACCACCAAGGCTATGACGGCGGTTTGCATGGGAATGCTGGTGGATGAGGGAAAACTAAAATGGACCGACAAGCTGAAGGACATTTACCCGGAGTTTCGGGTGTACGATCCCTATGTATCCGCCGAACTCACCGTTCGAGACCTTTTTACCCACAATGCCGGATTGGGCAACGCGGATGGTCTCTGGGTCTACGGTTACTCACGTGAGGAAATCCTGCACAGGATGCGCTTGATAAAACCAGCCTATGCGTATCATGACTCCTTCATTTATCAGAACCTCATGTACCTGGTGGCAGGCGAACTTATTCACCATATCAGCGGGCAAAGCTGGGAGGATTTTATCAGCCAGCGGCTTTTCCGGGAACTGGGCATGAACCATACCTATCCCGGCTATTCCTATTCGCTGCAGGAATCCAGTCATGAAACCCCACATTTCATCGTCCGGGATTCGGTGAGGCCCATTCCATTGATCGACTATCCGAGTGTAGGACCGGCCGGTGGGGTCTGGTCCTGCGCGGATGATATGGAGAAATGGATGCTCTTCCTGCTTGACAGCGCTACCACAAGCAGCAGGAAGAGGCTGATTACTGCAGCTACATACAGGGAGATTTTCAAGCCACAGACCATGGTCACTGCGGAGCAGTTTTACCCAACGATGCTGCTCACCAAACCACACTGGACTACCTATGGGCTGGGTTGGTTCCAGGAAGATTACCGGGGCAGGATGGTCCAGTTTCATACGGGGAGCCTGGATGGGGCAGTTGCCATTATCGGCCTGATACCGACCGAGCATTTTGGTATTTATATATTCGGCAACCTTGATCATGTCGAGCTGAGGCATGCGCTGATGTACAAGGCGATGGACCTGTACTGCTTCCGGGATAACGGCCGTGACTGGAGCCGGGATATGTTCAGTCTCTACCAGTCTTTAAAAGATACTGCGCGCAAAAAACAAACGGAAGAAGCTGCGCGCAGGGTCATGGGTACAAGGCCCTCATTGCCGCTGGCTTCCTATGCAGGACACTATAGCAATGAAGTATACGGAGACGCGGACATCCTGATGGAAGGCGATTCGCTGAGTATGAAACTGCCAAACAATATCTCCTTTAAACTCAGGCACTGGAATTTTGACAGTTTTGTGGGCTATTGCAATCATGCGTGGTGGGATCAATCCTTTGTGAAATTTACGCTTGATGGGGAAGGAAAGATCGCCCAGTTCGACATGGATGGCCAGGTATACCTGTCCGCAACGAAAAAATAGCCGGCCAAACCCGGTGGACCCCGTACTGCTTTTGAGAAAATGCCACCACCGGGCCCAAAATGAATTAATTATGAATGGGTCGGTTTTCTCGACCGGCTGGCCTAACATTGCAAAAAAAATACAGATGCGCTTATTAAGAACGCTTGTTTTGACTGCCTGGTTTTTTTCCGCCGGAGCTGCTTCGATGGCGCAACAGGCTCCCGACACCACGCAAAAAATAATGCCCGGCCGGGCAAACAGCTTGGAACAGCAAAAGAAACCCTATGTCATCCTGATATCGTCGGACGGATGCCGCTATGACCTGGTTCAAAAGTACCATGCTGAAAACCTGCTGAGATTGAGGGCGGAGGGAGTAACTGCGGAGTTCATGCAGTCTTCCTATCCTTCATTAACTTTTCCCAATCATTACAGCATTGCCACCGGGTTGTATCCTGCGCATCATGGCATTGTTGACAATACTTTTTATGACGAACAAAAACACGCGTCCTATTCCATTGGGAACCGCAAGGCTGTTACCGACAGTTCCTGGTATGGCGGCACACCCATTTGGGTGCTCGCCGAAAAACAACAAATGCTGAGCGCTTGTTTTTACTGGGTAGCCTCAGAGGCAGCCATACAGGGTGTACGGCCCTCCTATTATTATATCTATAATGAGGCCATCCCGATGGACAAGCGCATTGCCATTGTCAAGGGTTGGCTGACAATGCCAGAGGAAAAAAGACCCCACATGATCACGTTCTACATAAATGAACCCGACCACCAGGAACACCGGTATGGGCCTGACTCAAAAGAAGCGGAATCCGCGGTGCAGATGGTTGACCAGGCCGTGGGCAAACTGGTCAGGGTTGTGGATTCCCTGGGTCTTCCGGTAAATTTTGTGTTTCTGTCGGACCATGGCATGGCAGCCATTGACACGACAGCTACCATTTCATTGCCCTCCGCGGTGGATACCTCCAAATTTGTTGTGCTCCCCGGATTGCCCCTGCTGCATTTGTATGCCAAAGACAAAAAAGACGTAAAGCCAACTTATACAGCCCTGAAAAAGGAGGCCATTGATTACGATGTTTACCTCGCCGACAAACTCCCCAAGCGCTGGCACTACCGGAAAAAAGACGACCGGTATAACCGTATTGGCGATATCGTACTGGTGCCTCATTTTCCCAAAGTATTCAATATCTACCACCGGCATGTGCCCTTCGCGGAACATGGGTATGATCCTGCCATCACCGAGATGCATGCCAGTTTTTATGCCTGGGGACCTGCCTTTCGTCCACACAGCAGCATCGGCGGATTCGAAAACGTGCATGTATACCCGATGATTGCAAAAATCCTGGGGCTTACCTATACAGACAGGATCGACGGGAAATTGAAAGTGCTGAAGCCTGTGTTGAAAGAGTGAAACCGGTGATTTTACAGACAATGGCGAGTTTGAGACGGTTAGATTTTGGACCAGTCAGGCAGTTTGCGTGAGGCATTCGTCCGGGCACCCGCTTAATTTCTTATATTCGACATCTAAAGCTACGCACATGAAACATGTAATGAAAATCACCTGTTCTACTTTGCTGCTCGCCAGCCTGCTGGTATGTTTCACCCTCCGGCTACAGGCCCAGGCCGTTTCCGGAGAAGACCTGAAAACCCAGATGGTCAAGGACTGGGAACGGGCCAAGGACTACACCCTCGAATACCTCCACACCATGCCCGCCGATAAATATTCATTTAAACCGGTCGACAGCATCCGGAGTTTTGCCCAGCAGATGCTGCACCTGGCCCAGGGGAGTGTGTTCCTGGCGACCAACGGTACCGGGCAGACGCGAATTTTTGGCAATACCCCGCTGGATACAAGGGCCAGCGCCCAGGCCGCAGATTCTGTACTGTATTTTGTGACCGCGAGCTATGACTATGTCATACAGGGCCTGAAGGGCATGGACCCGGCTAAATTCGGCGAAATGGTGGGCCCCGGCAACCGGAAGGAGGCGAGGTACGTGTGGATCATGAAAGCCTTCGAGCACCAAACCCACCACCGCGGACAGGCCACCATCTATATCCGCCTCCAGGGTATCAGGCCGCCGCAGGAAAAATTATTCTAGTCCTTACCCCTGGTTTCTTTTATCGATAAACCTGACCGGCTTCCTGGCTCCATCGGGAAACTGCAGTCGTTGCATGTCCTCGGGGCTCAGGTATTTGATGTGAGGACTGACCCGGAGCTTCGCCTGCAGGTAGGCTCGTATTTTGTGGTCCGTTTCTTCGCCCGGGGCGATGGGAGACAGGTGCAGCAGCACTTCGTCGGTGCCGATTTCATTGGAGTAAATTTCGGCTACATATTCCCGTATTTCTTCCATACCATGCAGCAAATCGAAGAGGGCGGGTGCGAACAGCGTGGTGCCTTTGAATTTGATCATTTGTTTTTTTCGACCGATCACGGGAGAAAGACGAAGGCTGTTTCGTCCGCAGGCACAGGGCGCCGAATGGGCGATGCAGATATCGCCGGTTTTATAACGAAGCAGGGGCATGGCCTCCACACCCAGCGTGGTAATCGTTACTTCGCCAGGCTGCCCCTCCGGCACCGGCCGGTTTTGTTCATCAAGCAGTTCTACAATGATCAGGTCAGGTTGCAGGTGGCCGCCCCTTCCTTCTCCGCATTCGGTAAATGCTGTTTGCATTTCTGTGGAAGCATAGGTTGAATAGAGGCTGATGTTCCACGACCCGGCAATTTTTTTTCCGAGCACATTGAGTGAAAAGTCCGTGTTGCGGATATTTTCCCCGATACAAATGGCTTTTTTTACGGAAGCAGCATTGACATCGATCCGGTGCTCCTGTGCATATTGAATCAGTTTGTAAATAAACGAAGGGACTGCTACGATGGCTGTGGGCTTTAGCCGGGAGATGGTTTCCCACTGCAGGGAAGGCACACCCGGTCCCACCCGGATCAGGCCCGCACCCAGCTTGCGGATGCCCGAATAATAGGCCATACCCGCCATAAACTGGCGGTCCAGCGTGAGCATGAGCTGGTATACATCATCGGCCGATCCGTCGGCACAAACAAACGAGTTGTATTCGTTGCAAGCCAGCCTCTGCAGATCTGATTCGGTGAGGGCCACGGTGACCGGGCTGCCCAGGGTACCTGACGTGGATGTATACTCGAGAATTTGGTTGCGGCGTACGCAAATAAAATCTTCGTTCCATTGCTGCAGGGCTTCTTTTTCGGTGACGGGGAGATCAACCAGGTCTTCAGTGGACCGGATGGCTGCGGGATCGATCCCCCAGGACGCAAAAAGCCGCCGGTAATAGGGAGAATGTCCCTGCAGGTAGCTGAGCGTTTGACGCAGCTGCTGATCCTGCCTGCTTTTGATTTCTTCCGCTGAATAAAATGCGGGCGTTTTCTGGTCCATCTTTTAAGTTTCAATAATGACTATGGCCGAGGCAAGTGTTTTCAAATGTGTGAGGGACAACAGGATGTTCCGGATGCCGATACCCGCCAGCGTAGAAACTGTTTGTCCCGTCAGGCGAATCCCCGGTCGTCCCTGCTCATCATGAACGACTTCTACCTCATGAAAGGACGTTCCGTTTTTCCAACCTGTTCCCAGCGCCTTAAAAAAAGCCTCCTTGGCAGCAAAACGTGCCGCATAATGCTGATAGCGGTTGGTCCGGGCTTCGCAATACTGAATTTCATTTTTTGAAAATACCAACTCCCGGAAGCCCATTTCCTTGCTGATTTTGGCGGCTATCCGGTCTACTTCTATCATGTCCGTTCCAACTCCGGCAATCATGATGTTCTTGTTTAACTGTTTTTTTAAAAGGCACCAACAGAAATATTAAAAAGAAATTTTCACTGCGTCTGCGGCTAACATAATTTGCCACTGAGGCTCTGAAGAGAGACGTCATGAATTTTTCCCGGCGTTTCAGGAACGGTTCATCCTGCTAGTCGATCCCCTCTTTTTTCCTGCATAGCATGACCTGTTTCCGGATATTGTCCTCTTCCTTTTTGGTGGCGATCACTTTTGTCAACGCCGTTTCGTAGTAAGGGAGCGCCTCTTTGTATTTTTTCTTCCTGACTAAATAGTCACCTGCCAGTTCATACGACTGATAAAATTGCGGGTTGCTGGCCACGAGGCTGTCAGGATTTATATCCACCCCATCCGCCAGCTCCTGCTTGTAGTGCCTGAAATGTTCAAAGTCCCTGAATTGGCTGGTCAGCAAAAAACTGTCGGCCGGGATATTTAACTGACGCTCGCAGATTTCCCGGTCAATGTTCATGCCACGCAGGGCAAATACTTTTCGGAGGTCGTAGGCTACGTATTCACCCAGCTGCCAAGGCGAACTGGAAACCCATACCAATAACTTCTGCGGTTCAAATACAATGGAATGATGTGCGATTAACTGGTCGATCGCTTTTTCATTTCCCAGGCCGATGTCTTCATTGTGCAGGCCGCGCCGGTCTCTCAATATGTCCACTGTTTTTTGAACCGAATTTTTTCCATTGGCATCCAACAGTTCGTTGAGACGCTGATACCTGTATAATGAAGCGCTTTCCTGCATTTGCTGGATGTTGGAGGCTGATTTCCCAAGTTGGCTGCCCTGGAAATGGTTGGCACATACAATGAAGTCCTGGTGCGGGTCGTACACATCCAGGGAATCGGGTGTTTTTTCAATGATCACGGCCTTATTATCCTCGGCCGATCCGATCAGGAAGGATTCCGACACAAACATTTTTCTTTTTTTTGCAATCTCCAGTGCCTGCGAAATATTTTCTGCATATTGAAGGATCTCCCGGGCCACCAGCGACACCGGTGTGGCCGATCCTGATGGAATGCTGGATTTGGCGGCGTTGATGGTTACCGTCAACCCTTTTTCATTCATCCCGGATACCACGCCGATAAAACCACCCCAGGTCACGGACATGAATTTGTACCCTGTGGAAGGGTTTACAAAAGCCACGATCTTGTTACCTGCGAATTTATCACCCACATAAAAGTCAAAATTCCTCCCGATGATCATGCTGCTGTCTTCCGAACGACCGTCCCAGGTCCCGAAGGATGTACAACCCACCAGCGCCAGGTTTTGCAGGGCATGTCCAATGTCATGTGCCGCATGGTAATTCAGGATTCGCTGGTAATTGGTCCCGATATAGTCATATTTATCCGAGGCCGAAGCGGAAATGCCATAAATTTCCTCCTTGTACTCTTCGGTCACGTTTTTATCGAGGTCCCGGTTGAACCATCCAACAAAATATTTCAAAAAATGCAGGTAGAAACGGGAGGGGATCATCCGGTTGATCTGCTCGTTGAAATATTCCTCCTGTTTTATGATCAGCTCCCTGCTCAATTTACCATTGACTACGCCGCGTTCAAATGGATTGCCCTCCACATACATTTCATATAAACCCGACCTGCTTTTTCGCAGCCAGCCATTGTGCAGGGTATAAAAGCCGGGGCTGGGTTCGCTGCGCTGCCATTGCAGGCTGCTGGTATCAGCAGGTTTCGGGGGATTGACGTGCGATACCCATGACAGGTAGCCGAAACCAAACAAGAGGAATATCGAAAAGCCTCCCAATACAAGTCCCGCTCTTTTCCAGGTTTTTTTCTTTTCAGGCATTTTTTATTTTTTCGATAAACGCATCGTGCCCCAGCAAGTCGGAGCAGGTAACGAGGCTGCTGATGGTGGTACCCAATATCCCATGTAAATTAAGATTTTGACCGGTTAAAAACAGGTTTGGAAGCTTGGTGCGCGCCGGTATAATGGTCTTAACCGGGTTTTTGTAGTCTTTCACGATCCCATACATTGACCCGTCATCAGTGCCGATATAGTCGCGGTAAGACAAGGGGGTGGAAGCATACCAGGTCTGTATACAATCCCTGAGTTGGGGAAATTTTTCATCCAGCAACGAAAGCAATTTTTCGGCTCTGTTCTTTTTAAACTGTTCATATCCCTCACCCCGTTCTTCGGCGGAAGTGACCGTATTGAAGGTATGTTGCCATGGCTGCATTTCCCCGAATCGCATATACGTCATGATGGTGAGCGAAGAAGCAAAGGCAGGCGAACTGCGTGAAGGAGTGGAAAAAAGTGCATATCCAAGTGGCCAGTTTTCGGGAGTATAGTCGGCCATTGTCCAGATGCAACCTTTCTTGTGATAATAATAGTTATGTTTGAAGTAGGGGAAACTGTCTTTTTTCAAAACAAGATTTAGGCTAAACGCCGCGATGGAATTTTCAAGGCTGGTGAGCCGGTTGCGATAAGCATTTTTGATCTGTACGGAGGAAGTTAGCTCCATGGTTTTGGCGGGGTGTATGTTCGATATAAACGTTTCTCCAAACACCCGCCTGCCGTCGGCCAGTTCCACATAAGCGACCCGCCCGTTTTCTTCCACTATTTTTTTTACTTCGCTTTGGGTGCAGATCAGTCCGCCCGACTCCCGGATATTCTTCGCCAGCAACCTGGCTATCTGGGATCCACCGTCGAGACATTTCCAGGAGCTCTCAATAAAACTGTTCAGCACCAGTGCATGAACATAGAAGGGTGTTTTATCGGGTTGACCGGCATATAAGATATTGTTGCCTGCCAAAACAGCCCGCAGTGTGGGGTTGGCAGTCAGTGACTCAATATAGGTTTTGGTATCAATCTCCAGGACGGGCACTTTTTCCTGGTAAACACCCCCCGCCCGCAGGTTATACATCGGGAACCGGCTGCATACCTCCTTTATTTTTTCACAGTAGCTGCGGATGGCGGCTTCCTCCTCCGGAAAATCAGCCACCAGCCCGCTGATAAACCGGTCATAACCCTGTGCAAACACATATTCTTTGTCATCTCCCTGGATGATAATTTTGTCAAACACCTGCTCATCCAGTTTCAGCAGCCTCAGCTGGTCCACCAGGCCAAGGTACCTGAACACCTGGTACAGTGTTTGTCCCTCCCCAAGCCCGCCGATGTAATGAACGCCGGAGTCAAAAATGATTTTGTCCCTGGCATAGGTTTGGAGGCAGCCCCCGATTTGCCGGTTCTTTTCGAGTACACATACCCGGTACCCTTCCCGGCTGAGTATATTGCCGCAGACCAGGCCTCCGATGCCACTGCCGATGATGACAATATCATATGGGTTCATGTACAGGCCGATGGGTGTTTTTGATGACGTAAATAAGATTGGAGGTATAGGTAGCATGATCCAGTTCCCGGTATTCCAGATTCCCGGAAGCAGCCAGTTCACGGATCATCCCCGCGGAAAAGAAGGAAAGACCGTGGCGCTCCGTCTTATTAAAGCCAAAGAGACGGGTGGAAAAAAATTCGGTCAGTCTCGTGCGCCGGTGCCTGCCGACCAGGTCGAGATTGGCATCCCGGATCACGAGTACGCCCCCGGGCTGCAGGCTGCCGATGCATTTCTTTATAAGCTTTTTTTGCTGTTCAGGCCGGAGATAGTGCAGCGTATCCGACAGGATGATCCCATCGTATTTTTCAAAATGAAATGAGTTGGCATCTGCATGGACAAAATGAATGTGCTCATCCCGGCTGAAACAGTTGTTGGCCACTTCCGTTTTTGTTATGTCGTAATCGATTCCCGTCACCCGTCGTTCTCCCGATGCAAAATGGAGCATATAGCTCATGAATCCATAGCCGCAACCGATGTCGAGCAACCTGCCCCGCATGGGCATCAGTTCGTGAAACACCTGGTAGTTCTTTTCGAGTCTCAGTTTTACCCGCAGGTACCATTCCAGTACGGGCCCTTTATAAATGTAGTTGTAAAGCAACTGTTCCCTGAAAAAAGCCGGCTGCTCCACCTCCCGGCGGAAACGCGCGAACTGCTCCCTGAAATAACGCCCGACGTATTTGGCCCTTTCAGCATAGGTTTGACCGTATTGCAGGTCTTCCTGCTTGATCCTTGGCAGAAACTTCACCGTAATGCGTCCATCCTTTAACAGAAAGTCCCCCTTGGTCATCGTGTAACCCGTACCGTGGATCATAATGGGAAGGATATCGAGTCCCAGTTTTTCTGCCAGGAAAAAAGCGCCTTTGTGAAACCGTTTCATATGGCCATCAACAGACCTCGTCCCCTCGGGGAATACCACGATGGAATAACCATTCCTGACCCTGTCTGCCAAAAGGTCCAGGCTGTCTTCCACGCCGTGCATGATGGGATAGTAGTCAGCCATTCTCACTACCGCCCCGAATATGGGCGAGTTCCACACCCAGTGATTCGTAAACAGGATCAGTCTGGGATATAGCATAACGGTCACGAGTATGTCAAGGAAGGACTGATGATTACACACGATGACAGCCGGTTTCGAAAAATCTTCCCCCAGCGGGTTGATCAGCTTTTTTTTCACGTTGATCATGACAAACACCAGCGACCAGCAAAATTTCGAGACCAGGGTATGGTAGAGATATTTCCCCTGCTCCCGGTTAAAAGGATTTAGTCTGACCAGCAACATGCCTGCCACCGTCAGCAGGATGCTGCCTGCGGCAAAATAGCAAAATGCAAATCCCGATTTCAACAGGCCCGAAAGGGTCCAGGGAAAACGATTTTTTTGCACCCTGTTGCGAATGAGGACGCGGTAGAGAAAAGGAATGATGATTTGCGACATGATCACAACGCACAGGATACCCACCATCGAGATGATGGCGATGGACCGGAGTGCGGGGTGCCTGGCAAAGATCAGCACGCCCAACCCCGCCAGCGTGGTGATGGCAGACAGGATGATGGAAGATTTGTAAGAGGAAAGATTTCTCCGCCCGGTCTTGTATTCCTGGAGCAGCCCGTCCATGATGAACAGGCTGTAGTCATCTCCCAGCCCGAAAATAAAAGCCGAAATAATGATGTTGATGATGTTGAACCGGATACCCAATATGCCCATGATTCCCAATATCCAGATGAAGGTGATGAACATCGGTATAAAGGAAACCAGGGTCAGTTCGATACGGCCATAAGTCAACAGGAGCACCGTGAACACAAGAATGGCCGACATCCAGGCAATGCTTGAAAAATCCGAATTGATCAGGTCTATGAACTTATTGGTAAGATATTGCCGGTCCAGCACCAGCACGGAGGGCGTGTTTTCAAAGGCATTATAAACCTCCTGTTTGTGTGCAGGGACTACTTTCACCAGGGTGACCACGGTGGTTCGGCCGGGTTTTTCGGTGATGTAGTCATCCAGGAAGGTCTTGCGCAACAGGCTGGTGCCCGCCGTATCCATGGGCAGGAAACTTTTGTCCAGCAGGGTCCTGAAATTATCGAAAGCACTTCTCCTGAATTTAAAATCCGGTCCCTCTTTTTCCAGGGTCTGCAACACCTGGTTCTTTTTTTCAGGTGTCCAATATTCATTCCAGCGCCGTATCCTCGCTTTTTGCAGGGAATCCGACAGGATCAGCGAAGAAACACCGGAATATTTTTTTACGATTCCTTTTTCCCGAAGGGCTTCCACCTTTGTCATCATTTGTTCGTTGTTGACCAGCGCCTCATCCAGGTCTTTTCCCTCGGAAACAAGATATACCGACTGCAGGGAAAACACGTTTATGTTTTTCAGGTCATCCTCGGCTTTTTTAAGTTTGTCCGACATATAATTCATGCGCGCCAGGTCCGATTCAAATCCCACCCAATTGGCGGTATAAGCGAAGACGATGGTCAATATGCCGGCCATGATCAGAAAATAAGTATTGTATTCCGGGCGATAGGCGGCAAGCCGGTCGATGAGCGTATAGGGGCGCCTGTTGGTTGCGTGGCGGCCCGAAGAGGCGCCAATAAGCTGGGGTAAAAAGATCAGCGAGCAGAGCGATGCCCCGATCAGGCTGCAGGCTGCAAAGAGACCAAGGTCCTTTAGCATATCCGATTCTACGAACTCCAGGCATAGAAACCCGCCGATGGTGGTAAAGCTGCCAACGGTGAGGGGAAGAGTCAGGTCTCGTATTACATCTGGCATGCTGCCCGTATGCCGGCGGTGATTGAACACATGCAATGAATAGTTGACCGCCACCCCCAGTACCACCGAACCGCTGCCCAGGGCAATGACGGAGATGCTGCCCTTGATAAAATAAATGGCCGTCAATGCAAACAAGGTTCCAAATAATACCGGGACGAGAATGACGATGGGGGCCCTTTTCTTTCGGAAATACAGGGCAATAAACAACACGAGGAAGACAACCGTAACACCCTGTGTGATGATGGTGTCCCGGCGCAATTGGAGCGCATTTCCCACCGACACGGCTGCGGCGCCGAAGTAGGTGGCATCTACTCCTCTGAATTTGTTTTGCAGGCTGTCTGCAATGTGGTCGATGCCGTTTAGCAGGAGGGCATTTTTCCCCGTATTGTTGGGCGGGTAGGCCGGTGTAATAAAGACCAGTAGATGGCGGTGGTCCCGGGTCATTACATAGTCGTCATACAGCTCGAACTGTTCATCAAATTGCAGTCGACGCAGCTTCTGCCATCCCAGGAAAGAGATGCCCACGGGGTCGCTGCTGATCATCTTTTTCATAGCAAAACCGGCGGGGGAGGTCAATATGTTGAAATCCCGTTCCAGGTTCTCCCGGATCCTGCCCGGTGATATGAGACTGTCGATGACAAGATAGTCCCGGTCGTCCAGGTACACCGGGAGATGTTCGCTGATGCTGTTGAAGAGGTCAAGCGTCAGGCCATCATCCACTTTATCATTCAGGGTCCGGATATAAGGCGCTAGTTGTTGCCTGGCAGCTTCGGCAAACTGACCGGCAAAGGATACCAGGCTGTCTGGTTGCGGAACTGCCGTGGAATCCCTGAGCGCGACCATGACCACCAGCCGGTCTGTAAATTTCGAATCCTGGAAAACCTGGTTAAGCTTTTCTATTTTCTTATCCCTGGGTAATACTTTTGAAATGTCCTCTTCAAACCTGACATGCGCGGCAAACCATCCCATGATCAAAAAACATAGCAGCAGTGAAACCAGGAATACTGCCCGTTTTTGTTCAAAGTAGTAATAGATGCGTATGAAGATTTTTTCCATGGGCGTTCGGCTTAACCCGCAAGTACGGGTTTTCGTTTTACAAGTTTAAGCAGGATGAAGGCCAGCATGGCACTGATTAAACCTGCTGCCAGGGCAAGGGTCATGCTGCCCAGCAGGTATTGCTGAAAATGACTGCGAACAGATTGCAGGGAAATATTCCGGCTAAACACCAGGTCCTCAGTCACACCGCCCATCCAGACAGCACCCGTTTTGTAACTGCAGAAAATAACCAGGGGGATCATGGGGGGAATACTGATGTTGGCGGCGATGATGACCAGGGGTTTATTGAGTTTTAATACAAGGGCCAGAAAAATGGCCGCTACCAGTTGAAACCCCCAAATGGGTATGATGCCCATAAAAACACCAAAACCAATGGAAGCTGCCTTTAGCTGATCGGACTGACGGGGATGCAGCAATTCCTCATCCACCAGTTTTTTGAATTTTTTTTTATCGGTGATGATCCTGAAAAAATTTCTGGGTTTGATGTACAGGAAAGCCACGATGACCAATATACTGTTTAGCACACTGATCCTGGCAAAGTCCGCAAAGGGCCTGAAATGTGAGATCCTTTCCCCCGGTGGCGGATAATAAACAGATACAGGTACCGACCGAACGGGAATGCCGTGCCAGGATGCCCTCACCAGAACTTCAATTTCAAATTCATATTTTTTGGTGAAAAACTTCATATTCCTGAGCAATGCAATCGGGTAAAGACGAAAACCCGACTGTGTATCGGGACAGCGCACACCCGTTTCCAGGGTGAACCAGAAATTGGAAAAGCGATTACCAAAATTGCTTTTCCCGGGAACGGCATCCTGGTCCATGTTTCTGGCGCCTACCAGGAGCGCATCCCCGTTTATTGCGATGTAATTAATAAATGTGGGGAGGTCCCTGGCAAAATGCTGTCCGTCCGAATCCATGCTGATGGCGTAGAGGTAGCCCAGTTCTAGCGCCCTGGCAAATCCCTGCCGGAGCGCCCATCCCTTGCCGGCATTCCGGCTGTAACCAATACTGGTAATCGCCGGAAAAAGACGGAGAATATTTTCCGTTTCATCGGTAGAGCCGTCATTCACCACAATGATATCATGGGTATAGCTCATCACATCCTCAATGACCCCTTTCAGGGTAGCGGCATTGTTAAAGGTGGGGATGATCACGCAGTATCGAAGCGGTTCCTGCCTCGCCTGGTTAAAACTTGAATCCATCATTAATGTTGACTTTCTCAAAGTCGATGGCCTTGTAAAAGGGGACCATGACGATATGAACACGCAAAATTACGATTATGCCGCGAGAAAGCCGAGGGTTGTCTAAGGAGGAACGACTGTTTAAGAGAATTCCATTTGCCGTCAAATTTTCAGAAAAATCAAGGGCGATTTACTTGTAATCGGCACAATATCTTTTTAAAACTTCGCGCCACAGCCGTAATTTGGCTTTATGCAAACGCAGCCTGTCAAACCATATTATGATGTAGTGGTCATTGGGGCCGGTGTGGCAGGACTTACTGCTGCTGCCTTATTGAGCAAGTCGGGCTTTTCCGTTTGCGTGCTGGAAAAGGAGCCGCGCATCGGCGGCTACCTGGCGGGATTCCGGCGCAGGAATTTTCGGTTTGATACCGCCATTCATTGGCTGAACCAATGTGCACCCGATGGTCTGGTGGGTAAGCTTTTTGATGCGCTGGGAACGGATCACCCGGTGGCCATGCCCCAAACCCGGATCCGGCGGTACAAGGGTGACAATTTTGACTACCTTCTTACGCATCGCCCGGATGAGTTAAAAGAACAACTGATTGAAGCATTCCCGCATGAGAAAAGGGGCATCGAACGTTTTTTCAGGAGTGCCTGGAAACTGGGGAATTCTTTCAAACATTTCAACAACATTTTCCGGTCCGAGGAGTCCATGTCTTTTTTTGAGCGTATCCTCAACAAACTCCGGCTACTCAAGTTTGCACTTCCATTTATTCCCTATGTCTCATATACGGGGGAGAAGGGTATGAAGAAGGGGCTGGACCGGTTTTTTAAAGAGCAACGATTACAGCAGATATTCACTTCGGAAACGGAATTGCTCTCCTGCCTGGTGCCCATCGGTTGGGCTTATTTTGGGGATTTCCAAAGTCCGCCAAAAGGAGGTAGCCAGGTGATTCCCCAGTGGCTGGAATACATCCTGCGTTACTATGGCAATGATCTTTTTCTCAATTCCCGTGTAACGGAAATATTGTTGGATGGAAAGACCTGTTGTGGGGTTCGTTTTGAACAGCGCGGCACGGCACATACCGTCCAAAGCAAGTATGTGATAGCGGCCTGCGATGTGGAAATGCTGTATGAAAGAATGCTGCCGGCGCACGCGGTGCCGGCATCGCTGAAGTCGAATTTGCGGAATGCCGAGTTGTACAGTTCCTCGGTCACCATTTCCATCGCCCTCGACTGCCCGGCGGAAGCACTGGGTTTTTCCGAAGAGCTGATCCATATCGCCAGCGAGCGTTTTCCGTTTGATGCACATGGCAGCGGCGATCCGGAAAGAAGCGAGATCAGCATACTGGCGCCGTCGCTGCGCGACAAATCCCTGGCGCCGGAAGGGATGGGTACACTTACCCTGTATATGCCAGCTTTTATGAACTATAAGAATAACTGGTCCACGGGAAATAATGCGGGCGATTATGTGCGTGGACCGGACTATATAAAACTCAAAAATGAGGTCGCCGCGGTGATTATTGCGCGCGTGGAAGCAGCGTTGGGAATTGACCTGCGACCGCACATTCTTTTTTATGAAGTGGCAACTCCGGTTACTCATTGGCGTTATACCGGCAACCGCAACGGAAGCATGATGGGAGCCAAGCCCGGCCGGAAAAACATGCAGCGCCGGATCGCTCACTACCGCACACCCGTCAGGAACCTGTTGCTGGGCGGGCATTGGGCGGAACTTGGCGGAGGGGTGCCCATCGCGGTGAAAGCAGGCTCAAATGCCGCCCTCCTGGTCCTGAAAAAAGAAAACAGGCAGGCCTTTCGTGCATTGAGTCATTACATGGACGACAGGATCAGCCTGGCCGAACTCCTTCATACGCCCTGCTTCCGGCCCTATGACAATTCCTGGAAGCAGCCGCTGACGCCGGCTGAGAGGGTTGGGAGTCGGGAGCCGGGAGTCGGGAGTCGATAGTCATGCCTCAGGCCAGATGCCCGCCTGCTCCGCCGTCAACTAAAAAGTATATCTCGCGGATACTCCAAAGCTCACATACGTATAATTGTAGTAGTCGTTGGGTCTGATGAATCCGATGGTGGGGCGCAAGTCGGCTGTAACGGCCAGCGGAATATTGGCAAATTTGTAGTCAACTCCACCCGTGGGAAATATTCCCATGCCAAATCCGGAATTGTAAGAATTATCGGCGTTGCTTTTATTGGTGAGGGAAGTATTGTAAAAAGACAGACCGCCCCCGATAAACCATTTAAATCCCGGAACAGGCCGGATATTAAAATGATATTCATAAGCTGCCTGGAAGCTCACGCTCAATGCATCATAGCCATAGTAGCTGTCGGGTCTGAAACCCAGGTTTAATTCAAGCGCCCCGGGCGTGCCGGCAAGAAATCCTTTGAAAGAGGCGGAGACGGCATCATAATAACCGGTTCCGAAACGGATACCAACAGAGGTTTGATAGTCGCTGCCGCGATAGGAACTGCTTGTCTGGCTGAATCCGGCAGCGCTGATTACCAGCATAACAATGACACTACTGAATAACTTTTTCATTGTGTGTTTCTTTTTGTGGTTTGTAGCCGCAAATATAGGACGAATCCGGTTTTGACTTCATGATGAAGTTGCAAATAGTGTGCAAAAATCCTGTCCAATCGTGAAATATTTTATAAAAAGAAGAATAAAAATTTGGCAGATCAGATTGGTTATACCCGTGATCAGTCCCCATTCCTGCCGGTAGCCATCGCTGTTACAGCATAATTCCTATATTTGGAACCTGATTATATGAAAATGATGCTGAGAGCCTTGTTGTTCCTGTTTTTTTGCGAAACGGGCGCGGTGAATGGCCAGGAGAAAACGGCTGTATTCGACAGGCAGTCCTATTACAAGGCGATGGAGGCCGACCAGTTGAACCTGGTCAACGACCAGTTGACAAAGCTCGGGTCGGTTTCAATACCGGGCAAGGAAGCGTTTGAGGGTGCGTTGACGATGAAAAAGGCGGGACTCTCAACAAACCCCGACAGGAAGCTGAGCCTGTTTAAGTCTGGACATAAGAAACTGGAAGCAGCCATTCAAACGGACAGCAGCAATGTGGAATTTCGCTTTCTGCGCCTGATGATTCAGGAACATGCTCCCGGCTTCCTGCATTATAAAGGAGCTTTGTATACGGACAGTGAATACATTCGCCGATCCTATAAAACGCTGTCACCGGAACTGCAGCAGGCAATTGTTGACTACAGCAAAAAGTCAAAAATCCTGAAACTCGGGTAATCTTAATTTTGAAAGCGCATGAGCAAAAAAATACTGGCCATCTATTATACCCAGTCCGGACAGTTGGAGGATATCATCGATCATTTGACAGA
>DATJYH010000246.1:0-2223 GCA_035499675.1 Puia sp. | reverse complement strand
GCGGATATGGCTATGTAAAAGAATACCATGTGGAAAGACTGATGCGGGACGCCAAGATCACCCAGATATACGAAGGAACCAGCGAAGTGCAAAGAATGGTGATCAGCCGCTCGATACTGAAATAGCTGAACGGTTTTACCACCTTCATCGCGGTCAGGCAGATCGCTGCCCGATTCCTTACAGTCGCAGTATGAACGTGATAGAGCTAACCCACCTGAAAAAACAATACAATAATTTTTTATCCTGGCACCCTGCTGGCGCTTGGTTGTTGGCTGGTTCTAAGAGAATTGGAGGATCTTCGCTGGGAGAAAATTCTTTCATAAATTGTCAACATGCCCGTCAACACAATTGCTTATCGTGAAATCATGCATACCCTTTCAGCGACAGGCGCGGGCCTGGTAGCAGTGTCCAAGTTAAAGTCACCGGCTGATATCATGGAGTTGTATGCACTCGGCCAACGGGATTTCGGTGAAAACTATGTCCAGGAACTACTGGAAAAACAGGCACAGCTCCCCGCAGATATCCGCTGGCATTTTATCGGCCACCTGCAGTCAAATAAAGTGAAGTATATCATTCCGTCTATACATCTCATCCAGGGCGTCGACAGCTTTAAGCTGCTCCGGGAAATCAACAAACAGGCGACTAAAATCAGAAGGGTGGTGGACTGCCTCCTGCAGGTGCACATCGCAGAAGAGGAAACAAAATTTGGGTTTGACAAAGCGGAATTGAAAGAAACACTGGAGCATTCCGACCTGCCTTCACTTCAGCATATCCGGATAACCGGCCTGATGGGTATGGCCTCATTTACGGAAGACATGACCAAAGTGCGGCGGGAGTTTAAACAATTAAAAGCACTATTCGATGAATGGTCCCCAATCACGCTTCCATCCGGCCGGATCTCCATACTTTCCATGGGAATGAGTGGCGATTATCGCGTGGCCCTCGAAGAGGGAAGTAACCTGGTAAGAATCGGCAGCCTGCTTTTTGGGAAAAGGACTAGGGCCTGAACCGCTTGTTTTGAAAAACACGATCCAGCAAAACGGAAAGCCAGGGGCTTTGCGGCAGATCCTTTATTTCCTGGAAACCGAAATAGCGGGCTTCCAGCGTTTCCCGGCCATCCGGTTGCAGGCTCCCGCCGGTTATCTTTGACAGGTAGGCAATCATGATATAGGCAACTTCATCTCCATTCTGGTAGGTAAACCTGAACTCAGTTCCACCAAAAACACCCACGAGTTCCTCCAGTTCAACGAGGCAGCCCGTCTCCTCCAGCATTTCGCGTTTGCCAGCTTCCTCCGGCGATTCATCAGGTTCTATCATACCGCCGGGAGTTACCCAGAGGTTCTTATCCGAATGCCGGAGTAACAGCAGTTTGTCGGCAGCATCAAAACAAAGCAGGGTCACGGCGGGTAACAAAAGCAATTCATGGCCTATTTTTTTCCGGATATTTTCGATATAGGATGAAATCATACCCAAAATTTACGGCTTTTATAACAATGCGCCTTTACTTTAACCAGATGACCGTTAGCTATGAAACAGGGATAGAATGGCCGTTCAACCTCTTTGGCCGGCTCCGCAACATGCAGTACATTTGTGCGGTAACGTGCCACGGTCCTGACCGTGGCACGGCCATAAAAAACAAGCCATGCCGGAGCTCAAAAAAGAAGAGGAGAAATCATTGAATTTTATCGAGGAGATCGTTGAACAGGATCTGCAGTCCGGGAAACACAAAACCATCCTGACCCGTTTCCCGCCTGAGCCGAATGGCTACCTTCATATTGGCCATGCCAAATCCATTTGCCTGAATTTTGGTCTCGCCACCAGGTACGGAGGCAAAACCAATCTCCGGTTTGATGATACCAACCCGGTTACCGAAGACACCGAATATGTGGACAGTATCAAGAACGATATCCGCTGGCTGGGCTTTGAATGGGCCAACGAATTATACGCTTCCGATTATTTTGAGCAACTCTATCAATTTGCAGTCACCCTGATCAAAAAGGGGCTGGCCTATGTGGACGACAGCAGCAGCGAGGAAATAGCCCGGCTGAAGGGAACGCCTACCGAACCAGGTATTGACAGCCCTTACCGGAACAGGACGGCCGACGAGAACCTGGCCCTGTTCGAAGCCATGCGATCCGGCCAGTACCGCGACGGCGAAAAAGTGTTGCGTGCAAAGGTGGACATGAGCTCCCCAAACATGCATATGCGCGACCCCATCATGTA
>DATJYH010000245.1:0-6623 GCA_035499675.1 Puia sp. | reverse complement strand
GTATTCGTGGCAGTGGCCATAACGGTCGCTATCCTCAGTTTTGCGCGAAGGTATTCGCTGATCCCCGTACTGGGCGTGCTCTGTTGCCTCTACCTCATGATCGAGATCCCCGCCAAAAGCTGGATGGTATTTTTTGGCTGGATGGGGATCGGGCTGTCGGTATATTTTTTATACGGAAGAAGAAAAAGCAAGCTGGCGCTGAATCACGGCTGATGCAACCGGCAATGGTCTTTATCTGTTAAACTATAGTTCCGGGGTCGAACCCTGCTGTACATATGAAATTCCAGATAGGTGATAAGGTGATCGTGCAACATTCCAACGAGGAGGCGGAGATCATTGACATCATCAACGACAAAATGGTGATGCTTGATGTCAGGGGTGTAAAATTCCCTGCTTATATTGACCAGCTCGACTTCCCTTATTTCAAGAGATTTACAGAGAAGAAATTATTTCCCGGAAAAAAATCAAAACAATACATCGACCAGCTGCCTGTTGAGAAAAAAACGGGCGCTCCCAAAAAGGTGGATGGTGTATGGCTCACCCTGCTGCCTGTTTTTGATACCGATGAATTTGGGGACGAACTGGTAGAAAACCTGAAGATCCACCTGGTCAATCATACAGAACAGGGATACCGGTTTAAGTACCGCCTGAATTATTTTGGAAAATCTTCCTTTGAACTCGGGAACCAGGTGCTGGCCTTCCAGGATTTTTATCTGCATGATGTTCCATTTGAGAATCTAAACGACAGCCCGGCCTTTGAATTTGAATTCAGCCTGCTGACGCCGGATAAAAAGAAAGCGGATCACGTTGAAAGATCACTCAAGCTAAAGCCCAGGCAGGTGTTTACCCGCATTGAAGAGATCAGGAAAAAAGGAGAGGCCACATTTTCCTATAAATTATTTGATGATTACCCCGAAAAGGAAATCCGGGAAGAGGTGGAGTTCCGGCCTCTGCAGGCAGCGGGGTACCGTATGTATGAAGCCTCAAAAGCAAGAAGCTATCTTGAACCTCCCAAATATGAGGTGGACCTGCACATCGAAAAGCTGGCCGACAACTGGAAAAGCATGAGCAACCTGGAGATACTGACCCTGCAGCTCCGGACGCTGGAAAAATACATTGATCTCGCCATCGCCCATCACCAGCCCACCCTGGTGGCGATACATGGAGTCGGAAGCGGAAAATTGCGAGATGAAATTCACGAACTGCTCCGGTTGCGAAGAGACGTGAAGTCATTCGTGAACCAATACGATCCGCGTTATGGATATGGGGCTACGGAGATTTTCTTTCAGTATTGACGCATGCCACACCTTCAAGGTGCGGCATACGGATAATCGCTACCTTTGCCCCGCTACTGGTCGCGCCATCGCTCCCCGCCATGCGCGGGGGGAGGAAAGTCCGGACAGCACAGGGCTATGCACCGGTTAATCGCCGGGATCCGCCTCAGGCGGATACAGACAGTGCCACAGAAAATAACTGTCCAGTCTCAGACGGGATGAGGGTGAAAACGTAGGGTAAGAGCCTACGGCTCCGGGGAGTAATTCCCGGCGCGGGTAAACCTTGCATGCTGTAATGCCACGTATACCAGCACAGAGAGCGGCCCGTTCGATACCCGCTGCAAAGCGGGTAGTGTTGGAGGGTAGGCAGCAAGACCCCTGCAGTAATGCAGGGGCGAGATAAATGATGGCCTCCCCGCCTCGGCGGGGAGAACAGAATCCGGCTTACGAGCCGGTAGCTTTTTAACAGCCGGTAATTTTTACCGGCTGTTAACATATAAATGCCCCAGCCATCCACCCAGTTCCATCATCCAGGCAATGCCCAGATGCACCATCAAACCTCCTGCAATGGTCCGGGTCCTGTAGGCAATGACACCCAATACCAGTCCGCCGAAATAAGATGAAATACACTCTCCCAGCGGTTTTCCGAAATGAACGCTGCAATACAGCGCGGCCATGGGCAGAATGGCCCTCGCACCGACCAGTCGCATCATACCGATCACGAGAAATCCGCGGAAGAAAAGTTCGACGCTGATAAAATCGATCCCATAACAAATTTCAAAAAGCAATCGCCAGGGCCAGATGACCGGCGTTGGGGGATGAAGCAGGTTCACAATACCCAGTTTCGGATATACCCGCAAAAAATCAGCCTGCAGGGAAGCAGACGCGATGATGGGTATCATGATCAGCAGCAACAGGAAATAAGGCCCGGGTTTAAATTGGACTAATGAGCATCCAAAAAATGATGTATCAGTTTCCCCGCTTGATAAACGCAATGCATACAAAAATATGATCAGCAGCAATAGCTTGGCGGGCCACTGCAACACAATGATCCAGTATTGATATCCGGCCAAACGCTCATGGTCAACCGCAGGCAGCGCCGGCTGCCAGGGGACCATTTTCACAGCAAAATAAAGGGGGGCTGCCAGCAGGAACAGCAGAAAAGTTTTTTTTGTTTCGCGAACCAGCGGATCGCCGGAAGGGAGATGGACCAGGTACGAGACACCCAGCACAAATAAATAAAAAAAGTAAAACAGCACCAACCTCATCTCCCAGGACGGGATGGCCTTGATGGTGAATTCTATACCGGCTGTATAGTTTACGACAATTAAAGCAGCCGTGAAAAGCGAAATCAGTAAAAAATCTCTGCGTGGAATATGCCTGAAATATTCCTTCAGGTATTGGAGAAAGTTAAGCATGAAAAGAGGATCGCTTCAGGGATACTGAAAGTTACTCAAATTCCCTCGAAGCTGGTTTTCATTTTGCCCAACAGGTCGGTGCGAATGATTTTTTCAGCCAGCAGGATCATGTTTTTAAAAGCCCTGCCGTGCGAAATGCCATGGCCAATGATAACGGGTTTGGCTACCCCCAGTACCGGGGTGCCCCCGTAGTTCTCAAAATTGAATAGATCGAGATATTCGTGTTTGATCTGTTTTCTGCCGGTTATTTCGTACAGTGATTCGGCCAGTTTCAAAATGATGTTGCCGGTAAATCCTTCGCAAACCATCACGTCGGCCTTGTCAATCAAAATATCGCGGCCTTCCACGTTGCCTACAAAATGGATCTGTTTGTTTTCTTTAAGCAGCGGGTAAGCGCCTTGCGCCAGGAGATTGCCCTTTCCTTCTTCTTCGCCGATATTCACCAGGCCTACACGAGGCTGGTCAATCCCAAGGATATGTTGCGCATAAAGAGATCCGAGGATCGCGAACTGGTTGAGGTTTTCGGGCTTGCAATCCGCATTCAGGCCCACGTCCAGCAATAAGCCGGTCTTCCCGTTTTCTTTTGGGATCACGGTGGAAATGGTCGGGCGCTGAACACCTTCAATCGCCTTTAGGCTCATCAGCGAGCCCACCAGCATAGCCCCGGTGTTACCGGCGCTGATGAATGCGTCGCTTTTCCCGTTAGCCAGCGCATGAAAGCCAACTGCAATGGAAGAATGTTTTTTTTCCTTTAAAGCCCTGGTAGGATGTTCATGCATCCCGATGATTTCGGGTGCATGTATCACTTTTACGGCGGAAGAAGGCACCTGGTGTTTTTGCAGGAGGGGATTTACCTGCGTTTCATCACCATACAACCATAAAAAAGCCGGCGATACCGCCTCTGATAAGTACAGTTGGATACCTCTCACCGTTTCTTCCGGTGCAAAGTCTCCACCCATCATGTCTAAGGCAATATTCATCTCCGGCAAACTACGGTAAAAAAAGTTCAGTAAGTTACTTTACGGGCGCTTTTTCAACAACTACTCTTCCCTTGTAGTACAACTTACCTTCGCTGACATGTGCACGGTGACGAACATGTGTTTCACCCGTGGCGCTGTCCTTGCTTAAAGTAACTTTTTCAGCTTTATAGTGTGTTCTCCTCTTCGCGCTGCGTTGCTGCGAATGTCTGCGTTTCGGATTTGGCATATCACATCAATTTTTATAGTAATCCAATATTTATTCTAAATCTTTAAATTTCTCCAGGCCCTTCCATAAGGGATTCTCCTGTTTGTTTTTCTTAATGTCCAGTTTTTTCAGCATCGCCAGCACTTCCTTGTTGCAATACGGTCCTCCTATTTCTTCCTCCTTGCACATGCGCTGTATGGGGATGCTCAGGTTGATGAACTCATAGATCCAGTCGGCAACGTGCAGGTGGCTTTCTCCCTTCGAAATATAGTACACATCAGGGTCATCTTCCTGCTGGTTCATGATCTCCGGGTCCTCCACCAGCTTTACCAGCACGTTGAATTCGTCCCAGAGCTCATGGGGAAGCACATTGCCGCAGCGGTCGCAAATGACTTCCACCCGGCCGCCCACCTCAAACCGGAGCAGCATGAAGCCATTCTTCTTGTCCAGCAGCAGTTTTACATTGGCATCGCAATGCCTGAAATCCTGTTCCTGGTATGATTCAAAGAATCTGTCCGTGATCCGGTAATTGAACTCATGAATCCCGGGCTTGAGACCCACAAACGCAATTTCAAATTCCCTGCGGCTGTTCATGAGTACTTATTTTAAAGAGTTTGCAAAGGTAGGAAGAAATAATCAATATTTACCCCTTGAGTACTAAAATTTTGCACAGGTTTTGGGCATCCGCGTCTTCAAAGATACGGGATAAGCGGCTGGGAGCCAATTACTGCCGGGACCGCTCTTTTTAAGGTCCCTGGGAAGGGGTAGAGGGTATGATCTTCATTCACCCGGCTGGCACCGTTTGCCGGTGCGGGCTACAGGTCGTGCTTCAGAATTTCGCCAAAATCAGTGTTTACTTTTACGTTCCCCCGGCAGAAGGAGGGATGCCGGGTGCGGCATGGTGGGGCTGGGCATATTTCGTTGGTCTGGAAATTCGAATATGAAAAAAGAAGCGCTTTGCATACTTGTTTTTGGCCTGTTCAGCCGGCTTGCCTTCGCGCAGCATGACAATCTCGACTATTATCTTGACCAGGCGCTCAGGAACAGCCCGTTGTTGAAGGACTACCAGAATCAGGTGGAATCGAACCGGCTGGACAGCCAGCGCATACTCGCGGGCTACAAACCCCAGGTAACGGGCACCAGTTTTAACTCCTATGCACCTGTAGTGGCAGGATGGGGTTATGACCAGGCCATTTCCAACGGTGCAAATATTGTGGCCACCGTGGGGGTAAACAAAACATTCGTGGGTCAAAAGAACTTAAATACCCAGTTTAATGCCATCGGGCTCCAAAGCCAGTCGGTCAGGAACAGTTCAAAAATTTCAGAGCAGGAGCTGAAGCGGACCATCACAGCACAATATGTTACCGCCTTTGGAGACTTGCAGCAACTGCGTTTTAACAGGGAGGTGTACGAACTGCTGCAAAAGGAGGAAGGCATCCTCAAAGACCTTGCGCAAAAAAATGTATATCGTCAAACAGACTATCTCACCTTCCTGGTAACCCTGCAACAGCAAAAACTGCTCTATAAGCAGTTGGAAGTGCAGTTCCAAAACGATTATGGCACGCTGAATTATCTCTGCGGCATTGCCGATACGGCAACGGTCAATCTACAGGATCCGGCCCTGGCGCCCGCCCGCCTGCCGGAAATGACGACCTCGGTATTTTCGAGGCAATTTGATCTTGATAGTCTCAAGCTGCTGAATAACCGTTCCCTGATCGATTTCGGCTATAAACCCAGGCTCAATGTATTTGCCGACGCAGGGTACAGTTCATCCCTGGCGTATGAAGCTTACAAGAACTTTGGTACCAGTTTTGGTTTTAGCGTCACTGTTCCCATTTACGATGGCCACCAGCGAAAAATACAATACAGCAGGATCGACATCCAGGAAAGGACGAGGAGCAACTACAAGGATTTCTTCATGACACAGTACCGGCAGCAGGTCGCACAACTGATGCAACAGCTGAGGGCTACCGAGGAACTGATCGGCCAAATCGATGACCAGATCAGGTTTTCTGAAGCGCTGATTACAGCAAACCAAAAATTGCTGGCGACGGGTGATGCCAAAATAGCCGATTATATCATCGCCCTGAACAATTACCTGAATGCAAAAAACCTGCTGACGCAAAATCGCATCACCCGTTTGCAGATCATCAATCAAATCAATTACTGGAACAGATAAAGGAGACGACATGCAAAAATTTCTACAGCACGGATGGATCGTTGGGCTACTCACGCTCTGCTGTTCCTGCCATCATGGCGACAGCAAGGAGCCGGAAAGGGAGCTGCCTCCGGCTGATGCCGGAACCCCGGTAACGGTGACGAGTATCAGCAATGCGCCCATTGCCGATTATGTCACCCTGAACGCCGTTGCTGCCTTTTTGCAAAAAAGCTATGTAAAAGCCAACGCCAATGGTTACCTGGAATCAGCTGACAGCTACCTGGGTAAATATGTGAAAAAAGGAGAACTGCTGTTCAAACTGAAGACCAAGGAGGCACAGAGCCTCGGCAATTCCATCAACGCGCTGGATTCTTCCTTTCGTTTTTCCGGGGTCACCGAAATAAAAGCCATGATCCCGGGCTTTATCACCCAGTTGAATCACCAGGCGGGTGACTATGTACAGGACGGGGAGCAATTAGCAGCTATCAGTGATATGAACAGCTTTGTGTTTCTCCTGGATCTCCCTTATGAACTGCGTCCCTATATCCTCAACCAGAAAACCGTGGAACTGGTATTGCCCGATGGTGA
>DATJYH010000244.1:0-8343 GCA_035499675.1 Puia sp. | reverse complement strand
ATGAGTTATTTCTGCGGACTGTCGCTGGAGGAGACCCGGAAACTCACCGGTATCGAGGATGATGCCTTTAATCATTCACTGGTGGCCCTGCGTTTTGCGCACATTGCAAACGCCGTTTCCCAGCTGCACGGTACCGTGTCGCGCGCATTGTGGAGCAAGTACAGTGGCATTTGCCCCAT
Organism: Puia sp.; assembly: GCA_035499675.1. Lineage (GTDB taxonomy): Bacteria > Bacteroidota > Bacteroidia > Chitinophagales > Chitinophagaceae > Puia. The sequence continues at coordinate 8,164 of DATJYH010000244.1, read as the reverse complement.
CATTTCCATTACCAATGCACAGAACTGGCGGTACTGGTCCGATAAACAATTGTACAAAAAAATGGAGGAGGGGGATGATTACTGGTGGGATGACCGTAAACGTTACATGAAGAAAAGGGCATTTGAAATTGTGGCAGACCAGACAGGCAAAATTTTTGATTCGGAGGTATTCACCATTGTATGGGCACGCAGGTTTGCGGGATACAAAAGATCGGAGCTGATTACCAGGGATACAGAACGATTTAACAAGTTGACATCAAGCACCAGGTACCCGGTTCAGATCATCTGGGCCGGTAAACCCTACCCGATGGATTACCCGGCGATCAACGAGTTCAATCACCTGGTTCACCTGAGCAAGGGATATAAAAATGTGGCAGTAGTCATTGGGTATGAACTGGGACTCTCGAAAAGACTCAAACAGGCGGCGGATTGCTGGTTAAACAATCCGCGGGTGCCCCGCGAAGCCTCCGGCACCAGTGGTATGACTGCCGCGATGAACGGAGCCGTCAATTTTTCCACCAACGATGGCTGGATACCCGAGTTCATCAACCATGGCAACAACGGGTTCGTGGTGCCCAAGGCCGACTATCTCAACATGAACGTGCAGGAGCAGGATGAATACGATCTCAACAAGATCTATGAAATTCTGCAGCAACAGATATTGCCGCTGTACTACGACAACTACGACACCTGGCGGCAGGTTGCCAAGAACGGAATGCGGGATGTCCGTTACCAGTTTGACTCCGGCCGTATGGCACACGAGTATTACGACTTGCTTTATAAGTAGAACCGATGGCTGGCTGCAGATGCAGCTTGCAAAATAATTTTTAACCGGCTGCAGGTGCCCCCGCATCTCGTATCGCGTATCCCGCATCTGACCATCAAAGCCCGACTGGCGACTCCTGCTTCGCCCGCTGAATCCGCCTCAGGCAGAGCAGGCGGGACTCATTTCACTATTTCCAGCAACTCCAGTTCAAAGATCAGTGTGGATCCCGGTTTGATGAACGGACCGGCCTGTTGATCACCATAAGCAAGACCGGAAGGAACAAATAATCTCCATTTACTTCCAACGGGCATCAGTTGTAGTGCTTCGGTCCATCCCTGGATAACACCCCCCACAGAAAGCTCGATCGGTCCGCCCTGTTTTATGGAGCTGTCGAAAATAGTTCCGTCGAGCAGCTTTCCTTCATAATTGCATTTGATTTTATCTGCGACTGTTGGTTTGGGTCCGTTTCCCTCTTTCAGGATCACGTACTGTAATCCGCTGGGAAGGGTCACCACACCCGGGTTGTTTTTATTGGCAGCCAGGAATGCTTCACCGGCCTTCTTGTTTTCGGCAGCTTTCTCCGCCTTCATTTTTTGCACATAGGCAACAAAAATATTGTTGGCCTGCTGGTCGCTCATTTGCTGGGTTCCGTTTTTGAGGAGGTCATTGATGGCTTTGGCCAGCAGGGGAGCACTTACGGATTCAATGCCCTGGTCCTTGCAATATTTTGCCACGCTCAACCCAATGGCATAGCTCAGCGAATCTTCCGTGGTTTTGAGGACGGGCGTTTTGGGCGCAGGATTGCCAGCAGCCTGTTTTTTTGCCTGGGCCATTATCTGGCAAACAGCGGTCATCAACAGAATCAGTACGACGGTTTTTTTCATTGCTATTTTTTGAAGGCGTAAATGTAATACAATTCAGGCATCCTGCAGGCCCCATAGTTCGATTGCTGCCGTGGATGCGCGGGAAGGGGAAAATGATTAACATTGCACACCCAATACGATGGGGAAGAACTACCGTGGCAGCATGCGTACTATTACAGGAAAAATAAATTGCACGGCATGGAATCATATATCAAGCCATTGGACCTGAGATGGGCAGATCTTGACCCGAATTTTCATTTGCGTCATTCTGTATATTATGATTACGCGGCTTTTTGCAGGATCAGTTTTTTGCAGGAACACGGACTGGCGCCAAGGACGATGGCTGAATTGCAATTCGGGCCCATCCTGTTCAGGGAAGAAGCCGTATTCCGCAAAGAAGTTAGACCGGGCGATCAGCTGTCGATGGATATTCAACTTACAAAGTCGCGCAGGGACTTTTCACGCTGGAGCATTCGTCATCAGTTGTTCAAAAACGGCGATGTCGTTTCCGCGGTGATCACCGTGGACGGTGCCTGGATCAATACCCGGGAGCGAAAGCTCGCCACGCCGCCGGCACTCATTGTACAGGTATTTGAAATCATGCCCAGGAGCCAGGATTTTGAATGGCATATTCCCGGGGCTTAACATTTCTTTTTGTTATTTGTATCTATTTTTATCGCAATAATATACCCTGCACCGCGAAATAAGCGGCCGGAACATTTCGTTATTATACTCCTGATAGCAGATTCTTCTATCATCATCTTCAACTTTAAAAATCAATACGGATGAAAAAATTTTTGATGGGTTCTTTTTTGATGCTGGCTTCCTGTGCAATGGTATCTGCTCAAAACAGCCTGCTGAACGATGTAAAAAGCGCCATTGGAGGCAAGGGAAACAGTGGCTCCTCGCTCAGTAACGAGGACATCGTGAGTGGATTGAAGCAGGCACTCACGCTGGGTGCGCAAAAAAGCGCTGATAAGTTGTCAGCAGTGGATGGGTTTTTTAAAGATGCGGCTGTAAAAATATTATTGCCACCGGAGGCACAGAAAGTAGAAAAAACACTTAGAAACATGGGCATGGGCAAGATGGTGGACGATGCCATCCTCAGCCTCAATCGCGCGGCGGAGGATGCCTCCAAGTCTGCCGCTCCCATTTTTGTCAACGCGGTGAAGAGCATGAGCATCGGCGACGCCCTTGGAATTTTACGCGGGCCCGATACGGCGGCTACTTCTTATCTTAAAAAAACCACTACACCCGATCTTACCAGGGCCTTTAAACCGGTGATCGATTCCTCCCTGAAGAAAACGGATGCTACCAGGTACTGGAAAGATGTTTTTGAGACCTATAATAAACTACCAACCACCTTCAAAAAGGTGGACACTGACCTTTCCTCCTATGCCACACAAAAAGCCATGGATGGAATATTTTACTATGTAGCCGTTGAAGAAAAGAATATCAGGAAAGACCCTGCGGCCCAGGTAACGGATATCCTGAAAAAAGTGTTCGGTGGAAAATAACGGACTGGCTTGTGCTATAAAGGAGCCGCTGTTCATACAGCGGCTCCTTTATTTGCGGCCAACGCTTTGCGGCATTCAACCTGCTGATTTGATAGTTCGTTTCCGGATTGCTTATTATATTTGACTGTTCCCGTATAAGATCCATCAAAACTACTGCACATGAAAAAAACAGGATTTATACTGTTGCTGTCTGCGTTGACAATGGCCATGAAGGCGCAAAAACCGGCCGCCGGCCCCTCTCCCGAAGCTGAATACAATACTATCCCCGGGCAATTGTCCGTAACCAAAAATTCCGTCGTCATCAATGGGAAGAAAACAGAGTATACCGCCTTCGCCGGTTATGCAGACCTGCGCAATGACACCGGCAGGGCCATCGCCAAGATTTTTTTCACGTATTACCGCGCCAATGCAGAGGATCCGGCCAAGCGGCCCATCACATTCGCATTCAACGGCGGTCCCGGTTCCTCATCGGTATGGCTGCACCTGGGTGCCCTCGGCCCGCGCCGGGTGTTATTGGCAGACGATGGAACTTCACTGGGGCCGCCTTATAGCTATATCAACAATGAATACAGCTGGCTTGATAAAACAGACATCGTGTTTATCGATCCGGTGTCCACCGGTTTCAGCCAGCCTGCCCCGGGGGAAAATCCCAACCAGTTTCATGGTTATGTGGAAGATATTCGTTCAGTAGGTTCTTTTATCCGGTACTTCCTGTCAAAATATCAACGCTGGGCCTCTCCCAAGTTCCTGGCAGGTGAAAGTTACGGCACCACCCGGGCGGCCGGACTTTCCGATTTTTTGCAGAGCCGTTACCGCATTTTTCTCAACGGTATTTTCCTGATTTCTGCGGTGCTCAACTTTGGGACCAACGACTACTATATTGGCAATGACCTGCCGGCTGCACTCTATATCCCCAGTTTCACGGCTGCGGCCTGGTATCATAAAAAACTGTCACCGGCGCTGCAGGCAGATCTGCAGGCTGCGCTTAAACAAAGCGAGCAGTTTGCACTCGGAGAATTTGCCCGGGCTTTGCTGCAGGGAGAGTGGCTCACCGAGGATGAAAAAAACAGCATTGCGGAAAAGATGAGCTACTTTACGGGATTGAGTAAAGAATACTGTCTTCAAAACAATTTCCGTGTTACAGCCGAACGATTTTACAAAGAACTGCGGCGCAAGGACGGATTAACCATCGGGAGACTGGATGCCAGGTTCACCGGGCGCGACCTCGACGATGCCGGTGAAAACCCGGAATTTGATCCTTCTTTTGTAAACATCGATGGCCCCTTTACATCGGCGATCAACGATTATTTTGAGCGGGAACTTAATTTTAAAGAAGAGAAGCCCTATAATATTTTTGGCAGCGTATATCCATGGAACTACAACAACGTTCAAAACCGATTCCTGAATGTGGCCGAGGACCTGCGCGCGGCCATGACCAGGAACCCGTCTTTAAAAGTGTACATCGGTGCGGGCTATTTTGATTTCGCGACGCCCTATTTCATTGCAACTTATGATGTACAGCATCTTTTCCTCCGTCCCGAATTGCAGCAAAACATCCAGTTTCACTACTATCCCGCGGGGCACATGTACTATATTAACAAGCCCTGTTTGATCCAGATGAAGAAGGATGTGGATGCTTTTTATGAGAAGAATTCGGGAAGCAAGTAGCAGATGACAGATGACAGTAGACAGATGACGGACCGGCGATCGTTTCCGGGGCAACCTGCGTTGCATTGTGGATATAAGCTATTTTTCGAATATGGATGGCTGTTATGAACTCCTGGCAACTTTTGCGGTAAAGCTGGTGATGTGTATTCGCCTCTTAGCCGGACCGTTGGATTGCGCAGTCGTTTGCCATTGAGTCTGTCAACTGTTATCTGTCCTCTCACTTATACCTGATCTTATACACTAAAATAATCGATGCAAATACCAGGGTAATGCCATTGGCGACACTGACGGGCAGGTTGCTGCTGAACAAACCATACAACAACCACAACAGGGTGCCAAGTGTGAATACCGTGTACATGGATAGGGAGATGCCGCTGGTGTCCCTGGTCCTTATGGTCTTGATGGCCTGGGGCAGGAAGGAAATGGTGGTGCAAAATGCCGCAGCAAGGCCCAGGAGAGTGATGGCGTCCATATACCTGTTTTAAACGCAAGGTAGCTGAATCCGGATGATCCGGTCTATGTTGGTACAACCTGAGGGCCGGAGCAACCCGGAGGAAAGATTTGCGTTGATTTGGGGCTGGAATAGTTGTAGGTCGATTGAGATGGGCCCACAAATGTCTTTAAATAAGGCAACCAGCAATATGGGATATATATATGAGATAATTATAATGTAATAGGAGCATACAATTTTGCATATCCTTTTGCGTTTGTAACTCAACAGCCTTAGAAAAACTAAAATTCTAATCCCTATGGCCCCCAATATCCAAAACCAGCAGGAGCAGCTGGCGCAAACCTATCGCCAGATTGAAAACCAGATTTCACAGGAGAGCAAGGTAGCTTTCCTGAAAATACAAAGCTGGCAGTTTGCCATACGCACGCCTGAAATCGGGCAGAGTTATCTCCAGGAAGCTGCTACCATGATCAAGCAATCCCTGTTGTCATTTGTCCCCAATAGTTTTGTATTAAGCGAAGAAGGTTATTACATCTGTCCTTCGGAGAATTGATTCCGGATCGCTTATCGCCATAAACGAGCTAGCCGTGAAAGTCATGGAAACAGATCCTGCTTCCTGGTTTATCATGGCTTTTCCATTTTTGGGGTCAGGACTTCACATCAAAGCTGACGCACTCTTTCAATTCCTTTTCCGAATAAGAAAGGTTGTATTGTTTTAACACATCAGCAGGTACGCCATTCCATTGGTTGGGGGTATTGCCCATATAGCCCACATCCTTCAAGCCAATTTCGGAAGTATAAAAACCGGTGGCGGTCAGGTTGCGCATGAGGTTAAAAAAGGCAACACCCTGCATCATTTCGGGTTTTGCTTTTTTTGGCCAGGCTATTTCGTCCACCATTTCCATCTGCTGCTCGTGGCTACAGTCTTTGAAGGGCTTTTCATAACGCGTGAGGCAATGAATATCCAGCCAGCGGAGGCCACCACGCATGGGAGTCTGGTGTTCGGGCATGTCTTTTACGATGAACTCGATGAAGTCGGGCACTTTTGCATCCGTAGCGCTGCCGCTCACGTCGTCGCGGGGAATGATGATATCAGCCAGGATGCTGATGGTGGCCATTTCATCAGGGGTAAAGAATTTTTCCGCGCTGACTCTTTTGTATTCGTCTGCTTCTTCCTGCATGCGGTTATAATCGTACGGACTGGCGGCCACGTGTTGTTCTTCCGGGGCATTCGTTTTTTTGTCCGCCAGTTTGCAGGCTTCCACGAGCACGCCGGCGGAAGCGCCGCCCACCAGCAAGGTCTTGATTGATTTACGTCTGTCCATATGAATCGGTAAATAATGGTAAAGAAAAATGGTTCAGGTCAGATAGACTGTTTTTTCATTTCGTCGACAATATACTCGGAGGTCCTCATCGACAAAGCGAGTATGGTCCAGGTAATGTTTTTATCGGCCTGTGATACAAAGGGGCCGCCGTCCACACAAAACAGGTTTTTGCAATCGTGCGCCTGGCTCCATTTGTTCAAGGGGGAGCGTTTTGGATCATTGCCCATTCTGACCGTACCGGCTTCGTGAATAATATTGCCGGGGTTGTGCAGTCCGTAATTGTTGTGCGGGCCATCATCTCCTCCCCAGGTAATGACTGCGCCCATGGCATGGAGGATCTCCGAAAACGTTTCCTTCATGTGTTTGGCCTGTTTGATTTCATAGTCGCTGTACTTGGTATGGAACCGTAAAACGGGGATACCATATTTGTCCACCACGCTGGGGTCTATTTCGCAATAGTTATCTTCCCGCGCAATGGCTTCACCGCGACCGGCCATGCCCACATGCGATCCAAAGAAGTAGCGATAGTCTTCCTTCAGTGAGGTACCATAACCGCCGGCCTCCTTTTGTTTACCCTTTATTTTATAGGTACCATTCAGGTTTTCAATGCCCCAGTTGAATCCGTACAGGGGCATGCCAAAACCGCCACCATATTCAATATGATAGCCTCTGGGGAAATCCAGCTTTTTATTGTCAAGCCACCAGGGTGAATACACATGCATACCACCCACACCATCTTCGTTGTATCTTTTGCGGTCGAACAATTCGGGAATAATACCGCCCATATCGGCACCCGTTGAATCGTGCAGGTACTTGCCCACTACATTGCTGCTGTTGGCAAGCCCGTTGGGATACCGCTGCGATTTTGAATTGAGCAAAAGGCGGGCGCTCTCACAGGCGCTGGCGGCGAGTATCACGGTTCTGCCTTCTACCTGGTATTCCTGCATATCGTTTTTGCTGACATAGGATACTCCTGTTGCGAGCCCTTCCTTGTTGGTCAGCACTTCGCGGGCCATGGCATTGGTGATGAGATCCACATTGCCGGTTTTCAATGCCGGGATCACGAGACAGGATGACGAAGAAAAATCACCATATACTTTACAGCTGCGACCACATTGCGCGCAATAAAAACATTGGCCGCGCTCGTTGTTGATCTGTTTGGTCAGGATGGACAGGCGGGACGGGATCACCGGCACGCCGATGCTGGTTGCGGCCTTTTTGATAAAAAGTTCATGCAACCTCGGTTTGGGAGGTGGCAGAAAAATTCCATCCGGATCATTATCCAGCCCTTCATTGGTACCGAATACGCCCAGCAAACGGTCTATTTTATCATAATAGGGTTTGATGTCTTCATAGCCGATGGGCCAGTCTTCTCCAAGCCCGTCGATGCTTTTGCGTTTAAAATCCTTCGGACCAAAACGCAACGAAATCCTGCCCCAGTGATTGGTCCTGCCACCCAACATGCGTGCACGCCACCATTCCCATTTCTGCTCGCCGCTCTGGGTATAGGGTTCGCCATCGATTTCCCAACCCCAGTAACATCCGTCAAAATCACCAAAGGGACGGTACTTGGT
>DATJYH010000243.1:0-5790 GCA_035499675.1 Puia sp. | reverse complement strand
TTCATCGACAAATCATAATGTTCCTTTTCATATCCAAAAGAACCGGCCATGCCGCAGCAACCGGAGGGTATGGTTTCAACCTGGTAATTTTGCGGGAGGCTCAGTATTTTACCGGAATAAGTCACCGACGAGAGTGCTTTTTGCTGGCAATGGCCATGCAATACAATCTTCTTTTTTTCAGTGGTAAAGAGGCTGCTGTCTATATTCCCGGCTGCGGCTTCATTGGCAATAAATTCATCCACCAGGAAACTTTGCTGCGCAAGTCGCGTTGCGGCCGGCAGGAGTTCTTCATCGCAAAGATCCGGATATTCATCCCGGAAGGCAAGAATGGCGGATGGCTCAATTCCCAACAGGACCGCATCCCCGGTGATCAGCGGATGTAGCAACGCAATATTTTTATTCGCAATTTTTTTTGCCTGTCTCAGCAGACCCTTGGACAGCCAGGTGCGTCCGCTTTCTTCATGTTCGGGCAGCATCACTTCATACCCCAGACGCTCCAGCAACAAGATCGTTTTAATCCCCAACCCGGTATCGTTGAAATTGGTAAACTCGTCGCAGAACAGGTATACTTTTTTCATTCCGGGTCTTGTCACTTTACCAGGCTGTCTTCTTTTTCCGTCAACATGTTTTTTATGCCAGCTCCGCAGGGTCGTTTTATACAACAGCGGCATCGAACGCCTGCCGGCAAAGCCGGATATTTTTTTGATGACTGTACTGATACCCGGTGCGGTCACCATGAAATTGTACAAAGCGGGCCACAAAGCTCCCAGCCTGGCACTGTCGCTGAAACGGGCAATCAGCGTTGACCTGAACGGGACCCCATGCACGTCGTAGTATTGCTGCAGAAATTCCGCTTTCAGCTTGGCTACATCCACGTTGGACGGGCATTCCGACTTACAGCCCTTGCAGCTGAGGCAGAGGTCCATCACCTCATAGATTTCTTTATGATCAAAGCGGTTGGGTTTGGTTGAATGCGTCAGGAATTCCCTTAATATATTGGCCCGGGCGCGTGTTGTATCCTTTTCATTACGGGTAGCCATATACGAAGGACACATGGTACCCCCGGAGAGCTGTGTTTTGCGGCAGTCGCCGGACCCGTTGCACTGCTCGGCATGCTGCAGGATGTCCTGGTTATGAAACCGGAATACCGTATGGAAAGCCGGCACCCGCTGACCCGGTTCATAGCGCAGCATGCTGTTCATAGAAGGCGTGTCGACGATTTTATGCGGGTTGAAGATGTTCTCCGGGTCCCAGGTCTTTTTGATTTCCTGCATCATGCGGTAGTTCCGCTCCCCGACCATTTTCCGGATGAATTCGCCGCGGAGTCGTCCATCCCCATGCTCGCCACTGAGCGATCCCCTGTACTTTTTTACCAATGACGCTATTTCTTCGGCGATGCTGCGGAACAACGCATTTCCTTCACCGGTTTTCAGGTTGATGATGGGCCGCAGGTGCAGCTCACCAGAACCGGCATGCGCATAATGCACGGAATAGAGTCCATGCTTTTTTAGTATCCCGTTGAATTCGGCAATGTAGTCGGGAAGGTCCTGTACGTCTACCGCAGTGTCTTCAATAACGGGCACCGCCTTGTTGTCTCCCGGCAGGTTTCCCAGCAAACCCAGGCCTGCCTTACGCAGCGACCATATCTTTTTGGTATCCTCCCCGAACAATAACGGGAAGTGATGGCCGAGCCCGGCAGCACGCATATCGGACTCCACCTGCCTGGCCAACGTTACAATCTCTTCCCTGCTGTTCCGGGCAAATTCAATCACCAGGATGGCACCCGGATCGCCCTGGACAAAAAAACGATTTTTACTTTGTTCAATATTGTCCTTGGTGCATTCGAGTATATAATGGTCTATCAACTCACTGGCACTTGGATGATATTTCAGCGCGATGAGATTGGCCCGCAGAGATTCATCGATGGTATTGAAATGTACACATAACAGCCCGGTTTCTTTTGGCGGCAGTGGAACGAGATTCAATTTTATTTCCGTAAGGAGTGCAAGTGTCCCTTCCGATCCGGCAATCAGTTTACAAAAATTAAAATCCTCTCCCCCCGCCGTGAAGGGAGCTGATTCAAGCAATACATCCAGTGCATAGCCGGTATTTCTTCGCTCAATGCTTTTTTTAGGAAATTCCTTCCTGATCTCCTCCTGGTTGCTGTAATCACCCAGCAAACTGCGTAGCTTCCGGTATATATTGGCTTCAAGGCTTGTCCCTTCGCAGCGGGCATGAAAATCATCTATGTTCAATGCCTGGAACACTGCTTCAGAGCCATCGCTCAGCAAGGCCTTTACGGCAAGCAGGTGCTCACGGGTGCTCCGATATACAATGGAATTGGAGCCACATGAATTGTTGCCGACCATGCCCCCGATCATTGCCCGGTTGGCGGTAGATGTTTCGGGACCGAAAAAAAGACCGTGCGGTTTAAGAAAAAGATTCAGCTCATCCCGGATGACACCCGGCTGCACCCGCACCCAGTGCTCTTCCTTGTTCAATTCGAGGATGTGGGTAAAATATTTCGAAAGGTCTACGATGATCCCTGCTCCCACCACCTGTCCCGCCAGGGAGGTGCCGGCGGTCCGGGGAATAAGAGCGACTTCATGCAATCTCGCAAAGCTGATTAGTTTTTTCAGGTCCGCGATGGTGGAAGGAACGGCTACCGCCAACGGAATTTCCCGATAGGCCGACGCATCTGTGGCATACAGCAGCCTCGTTGTATCATCATTATACCATTCACCTTCCAGCCCCGGATCCGGTAATTGCTTTACTGCACTCATCGCGATTTTTTTTCAGTTAAGGGTCGGCAAAAATACGGTGTTTCCGGATGGTAACGAAGAGCGGGATAATTGATGGCAGACGGTTAACAGACTGCGTCAGACATAGCCCTGGCGAAGGCGGATGACAGTTGACAGCGCCTACGGATTGGCGCATCATTGAATTCGCCCCAGGTATAGATCACAAAGTTTTTAATCAAAGGGTTGTCCCAATTTTATCGGAAGTTTCGAATCTATGTCCTGTCATCTGTCAACTGTCATCTCTTAAACGGCCGAAGGCTAAAAAATATTCGTATATCAATAATTCAATAGCTTTGTCAAAATATTACCGAGTGCCATGGGCAATATTTTACTCGTAGATGATGAAGAGAAACTGCGCACCCTCCTCAAACGGATCATCAGCCTGGAAGGTTTTACCATTTTTGAATCAGGCAGTCTGAAATCGGCCTCCAAAATGCTCGAGAAAGAGTCCATCGATGTGGTGCTGTGCGATGTAAAGCTCCCGGATGGCGATGGCGTGCAGTTTGTCCGCGAGGTCAAGCTAAAATACCCGCAACTCGAAATGATCCTGCTCACCGCCTATGGTAATATCCAGGGCGGCGTCCAGGCCATGAAAAACGGCGCCTTTGATTATATCACCAAGGGGGATGACAACGATAAAATCGTTCCACTGCTCAACCGCGCCATGGAAAAAGTGCGGCTTCAGAAAAGGGTAGCACGGCTGGAGCAGCAGGTCGGCAAACGATACGGATTTGAAAACATCCTGGGCGATTCGCCCCAGATCGAAGAGGCCATCGCCCTCGCCAAAAAAGTGGCCCCCACCGATACCACGGTTTTGCTGCTTGGTGAAACGGGTACCGGCAAGGAAGTGTTTGCCCAGGCTATTCACAACGGCAGCCGAAGAGCAGGAAAACCCTTTCTGGCATTGAATTGCAGCTCATTCAGCAAAGAGTTGCTCGAGAGCGAGATCTTTGGGCACAAGGCCGGCGCGTTTACCAGCGCCATAAAGGACAAAAAGGGGCTGATTGAAGAAGCAGATGAAGGCACGCTGTTCCTCGATGAGATCGGTGAAATGCATGTCGACCTCCAGTCGAAATTGCTCCGGGTCCTGGAAACAAATGAATTTATTAAAGTGGGGGATACCAAATCCACAAAGGTCAATGTGCGGTTCATTACGGCCACCAACCGGAACCTGCAGGAAGAGGTTCATGCCGGAAAATTCCGCGAGGACCTTTATTACCGGCTCAATGTATTTACGATCCAACTGCCTGTCCTGCGCGACCGGAAAAAAGACATTCCCGTACTGGCCCATCACTTTCTGCAGATCTTCGCGCAAAAATCAAATCCCCGCGTTGAAACCATGAGCAAGGAGTTTCTTGAACATCTGCAGCAGCATGAGTGGAAAGGGAACATCCGGGAATTGAAGAATGTGATGGAAAGGGCTGTTATTCTTTCCAACGGTCCGACGCTGACAGCAGATGCGCTCCCCCTCGAACTCCAGGTCAATGGTCACCGATCACATGGTGCGCTCTCTGCATTTGACCTTGCCAGTGTGGAAAAACTACACATACAGCGTGTCCTCAATCATACCAAGGGAAATAAAACGGAGGCTGCCAAATTGCTCAACATCGGCCTTACTACGCTATACAGAAAGATTGATGAATTTGGCCTGGACAAGTAATAATCTTACACAGCATACATTCCCCATTCCCTTTCATTCCAAAAAAACGGCCCTCCCGGGAACGGGACGGCCTTACTTAAAACCAATATAAAGATTTACAAATAGTATGGGTCGTCAACTGACCGGGGAACCCGTGATCGGGCACCGGTTTCATTTTTTATCATCTCAACCGCCCCGTTTTTTTTCAACCATCCCTGCTGCCTGCAGGCGTCTCACCACAGACCTTATGCTCGCACCGAATCACCGGCAAACAGCATGCCTGTCCTGGCCAAATTGTACAATGAGCTCTCAAACGCAAGCTGGTAGCTGGTTTCACAGGATCTGGAAATTTAACGCGCACTCAACGGCTTGTTTACAAGCCTACCAAAATGAAAAAGTTTTCCATTTTGAAATGAAGTTGATCCAATGTTTATTTTTTGTTGGTACTTCATACGCTGCCGCAGATGCGTCATTTACTATCATTCTGAAAAAATATTTCCAAAGTGGAAGTATTTTTTTCACTTTTTCATAACAGTGAGTTCTTTCTCCATTCTCATGAAACGCATGCTGACAAAGGGTTTCGGTGAACAGACAAATCCAACTGGAATGCTCTGGTACATTTTTGGCAAACCCATCTTTCAATTACGCGACCGGTAACTAACGACGGCTCCACTGAAAAAAGGAGGAACGCAAACACAGGTGTTGATACCACCTGTTGCGGGATCTTATTCTTTAACACTTAACCAATCTAACTACGATTTAAACTCAAGATGTATGACCAGACATTATATATGGACCATTTGTAGTGTAGCATGCTTGTTCTTATGCAGCAAGGGCTTTAGCCAGGCTGACCAGGAACAAATCACCGAAAAAAACCCGACAGGATTCACACAGGTTCCTGTCCATGACAGCCTCACCCATGAACACGATGCTTATGCTGCGCTAACACAGCCAGACAATTCGGGCTCTTCTGTTTTTTCCCGTTTTACCAAACTGTTCCATGGCAAAAAGGCCGGCGACAGCACAGTCAAACCAACCGATTCCATGCCTGCTGCGCCTACAGACCCGTTTGCCTTTGGCGATTTCTCCTGGCTGAATGGTACCAGCCGGAAAACCAGCCCGCCTGCATTTGACTCGAAATATTTTACAGGAGATGTGACCTTTGATTTCAACTACACACACTCCTACAATGCTCCCATCGATAATACCGTGGTGGGCTCCACCGCACTGGCAAGGAACAACGAGCTTCAGCTTTCCTTTATGGGAGTCGGCGGCGACATACATGTCAATAATGTGCGCGGGCGGGTAATGATGCAATTTGGAACCCGCTCTACCGTAGTTCCGAGAAAC